>UQDO01000038.1 GCA_900539855.1 uncultured Oscillospiraceae bacterium | reverse complement strand
TGGCACAGGCTGAGAAGCGAATCGGAGAGCTTGACCGTCTTTTCATCCGCATTTACGAGGACAATGTTGCCGGTCGGCTGGATGATGAACGATTCGCCATGATGAGCAAAAACTACACCGAGGAACAGAAAGACCTCAAAGCCGAGGTCAAAGGTCTGCAACAGCAAATCCATGAACATGAACAACAGGCAGAGAATATAGGGCAGTTTGTTCAGCGGGTAAAGAGGAACAGTACCCTCACGGAACTGACGCCCTATGCCCTCAGAGAGCTTGTCAAGGCGGTCTATGTAGATGCCCCGGACAAATCCAGCGGCAAGCGTAGACAGAAGGTACATATTGAGTACGACATTGTGGGCTACATTCCCGTGGATGAGCTGCTAAAAGCGGAACAGGCATGACCGAGATCATGCCTGTTCCAAGAAATTTGAGTTTTACTGTCTTACCAGCAGGGAAACTATGCCCGTTTTTTGTTTGCACATAAAGAAAAAATCGCTGCGGCAAGCATCCGGTAAGAATGAGTCCCCACCGCCTTTATATGTCATTATTTTGACGAATTTTAGCTTAGCGGTGTAAAAACCGAAAATCCATCTCTGTGAAAAATAAAAACGGCAGGGTCACGGCTCTGCCGCCGAAAACCGGGCTCAGGCGTTGTCTGCTTTGTGTCACAGTCAGCCGTAATGCGGTACGCGGCACCGATCCGATCGGTGCCGCGTATAATTTTTTGTTACAGCTTCAAGGTCTCGCCGGGGGCAATATGACGGGTCTCGCCTTTGTCGATTTTGAACCATATGTCCTTTAAGGTTGGGTTATAAACAACACTGCCGTCGGCACTGTGGACAAGACTGCGGTAAGCGGTCACATAATCGTATATTTCCATGTTTGTCGCATACCACACGTCGGATCTGCCGGACAGCTTTTTGCATATTTTATCAAGCAGCTCCCAGTTGCCGCTGCGGTCAAACTCAAAGCTGTGACCCCACAGATAAAACAGCGCCGGAGACTGCTTTGAGTCATATCCGCTTTCATCAACGGCGTTGAACTTATCAATATATCTGAACAAATCCGGATTGGCGTGATGCGCGGTGGGTATCCAGTTCAGCCAGTCGCCGGGCAGCAGGAATTTGTCGTTGTCGCCGCCTAATGACCTTGCATATACAATGTCAAGATCGGTAAGATAACGCCTTATTTCGTCGTATGACTGTCCGCCTGATATCACGGTTATGCCGGTGTCGGGGTAAGCCATGCCGCGTACTATGACGCCGAACCGCTTTTCAAGCTCAAGCCGGCACTCAAGAACATCCTTTATACCCTCTATCGGGCGTTGAACTCCCGGAGCGCGGTGACGATGCCCGTGAACGGCAATCTCATGCCCTTTGTCAAGAATGTTTTCTCTTATCTGCTTTTCGGAAAGATACCACTCACCCTCGGTTTCCTTTATAAACGCGCTTGAAATATTGAAGGTGCATTTTATACCGTAGCTGCTGACCGTCTCTGAAAGACGGACGTCATGGCGGCATCCGTCGTCATAACTGAAGGTCACTGCCTTCTGCAGTCCGCCCGGAAATCTCAGGTTCTCGTATTTCATACTGTCACGCTCCAAATCAAAGGTTTCAAGGAAATTATACATCGGCTGTACGCCCTTTGTCAACAGTGCGGCACCGGGACGTTTTCCGGCGTGATTACGACTTAAAGCACCGCCGTCAGGTGCGTGACACTTTTTTGACGGAGCGATATATTTTGATGATAAAAGCAACGGGCTTATCATATGGGACGTGAACTGCCAGGCAATGCAGGAGGACGAAAAGGTACTGAGGGCTTTAAGCGGAAACATTGTCGTGACCGACAGTATTTCGGTTGCAAAACTAAAATTTAGCGGTCAAAAATAACGGCAGGAGCAAGCCCATATCCTACAATGCGTCAATTAATTCATTGTTCACTCACACCGCTAAAATAAGATTTACAAGTCAAGGAAACGAGGATGAGGTTGTATTCCGCAGGGCAACAGAGTATGATTTGTGCCGTTTGAGGCATCTGACGCATATTCATGATGTGGTTGCTTTTTGGTAAATTTTATCGTATAATTATATATGAAAAATTTTTGGGGTGCGGTATGGGCAAAGAAGTTCTGACCGAGCAAAGAATATCTGACGACTGCAAAAAAGCGATACGCCGGTTTTTCTGGAGATCTATTATTTTGATCGCGGTGGCTCCTATAGCGATATTGATTCCTTATTTAATACACATTCTTGAGCAGTTCACTGAAGAAGGCTTTCCCCCGCTGCCGGATATTTGTATGATATTATATGTATGTCCTACGCTGGCTATTATTATCTATGAGATCACAAAAAATGTTATTGTAACGGTACACCTACTGAGGAAAGGCTTCGGCGTTGCCGAGGACGAAGTGATATCGGTAAAGCATGTGCACAAAGGGGGGCAGCAGACCGCATACAAATTACTACAAAGTACTATGTGCTTGAAGGCGAAACGGAAGAACAAAAGGAATAAGCCGCAGGTGCACGGCAGTACCGTTTTTAAGTCCGGAGTCGCCATTAAGGTTTCCGCCGGTCATGGCACTTGCTTTTTTGAAAGCTGTATGGTACAATGAAAAACGATAAAATTTAACAATGTATGTTTTCTTCGGAGGTGTACCTTGCCTAATTTTACAAAAGCAGCAATAAAGCAGTCGTTTCTGAAGCTGCTTGACGAGCGTCCGCTCGGCAAGATAAGCGTTAAGGATATAGTTGAGGACTGCGGTATCAACCGCAATTCATTTTATTATCATTATCAGGATGTTCCGGCACTTATAAGGGAGATAATAACCGATGAAGCCGCAGCGCTCATCGCGAAGTATCCGACCATTGAGTCCATGGAGCAGTGCTTTTCAGCCGCCATTGAATTTGCACTCAAAAACAAGCGCGCGGTTATGCATATTTACAATTCCGTGAACAGGGACGTTTACGAATATTATCTCAACAGTACATGCGATCACGTTATAAACGCGTATTTTGACACGCTGCTGTCGGGCAGGACGATAGACGCGGATGACCGTCGGGTTATTGTTACGGCGTACAGGTGCGAGTCGTTCGGTATGATAACCGAATGGATAGGCAGCGGAATGAAGGATGACCTTGTAAAGGATTTTTATCGCATATGTGAGCTTCGCCGCGGTTCGCTTGAGGAAATGATAAAAAGGAGCATAGAGTCTCCGCCCCGGGACAAGTGAATACATATTTGTGCAAACCCGTCCGTTTGCACAAATTTCAGACAAAAGCCTTTCTGTGACCTGATTTCGGTCATGGGAGGGCTTTTGCCCGTTTAAAAAGCCGTGCTTTGACAGTATACTGTCGGTGTAGAAAAGAAACGGAGGTGCAAAATATGCGTTCAGTGACTATGATGAGGACCGCTAAGATAGGCTATATAGTGATGTCGGCTGTCATGTGCGCTTTCGGTATTCTGCTGATAGTAATGCCTGATATGTCAAACACAATACTCGGCTTAGTATGCGGCACGATAATGCTGCTCTTCGGCATTGTAAAGCTGGTCGGATATTTTTCAAAGGATCTTTACAGGCTTGCATTTCAGTACGACCTTGCGTTCGGTCTGCTGTTTTCGGTGCTCGGTATTCTGATGATCGTAAGACCGGGCTCGCTCATGAGCTTCTTTTGCTTCGGCCTCGGCGTTTCGGTGCTTGCCGACGCGCTGTTCAAAATACAGATAGCCGTTGACTCGCGCCGGTTCGGCATAAGGAAATGGTGGCTGATACTTAGTGTTGCTCTGATAACCGGAATTTTAGGTGCGATACTTATTTCCCGTCCGAGCGAAAGCGCAAAGATCTTAGCCGTGTTTTTAGGGATCTCGCTGCTGTCTGAGGGGCTGCTCAACATCAGCACCGTCATAACGGCTGTGAAGATAGTAAAAAACCAGAGACCCGATGTGATAGAAATTGATTTTGATGGGAGTAACGGAAAGGACTGATAGCTGATGAAGTTCGGAAAAGCGGTTGTAAAATACAGAATACCGATCTTCGTTCTCGCGCTGCTGCTGCTTATACCGTCGGTCTTCGGCATGGTAAGCACGAGGATAAACTACGATATGCTGACCTACCTGCCCGACAGCATGGACACGGTAATAGGTCAGAACGAGCTTATGAATGAGTTCGGCAAGGGTGCGTTTTCATTTGTGATATTTGAGGATATGCCCGACAAGGACGTCGAGTCGGTCTGCGATAAGATAAAGCAGGTCGATCACGTTGACACCGTGCTGTGGTATTCGTCTCTTGCAGACATCTCGGTGCCTAAGGAGCTTTTGCCGGATGAGGTGTATGACGCCTTTAACGCCGGAAATGCCACAATGGCGGCGGTGTTCTTTGACACCGCGACCTCAGCCGACGTCACTATGGATGCGATACGCGAGATACGCTCCATTGCCGGAAAGCAGTGCTTTGTGACCGGCATGTCGGCGCTTGTTACCGACCTTAAGGACCTTTGCGAAAAGGAGGAGCCGATATATGTCGGCATAGCCGTTCTGCTTGCATGTGCCGCGATGGTCATTCTGCTTGACGGCTGGCTCGTGCCTTTCGTATTCTTGGCGTCGATCGGTATGATGATACTGATAAATTTAGGTACCAACTATTTCTTCGGCGAGATATCGTATATAACAAAGGCGCTGTCCGCAGTGCTGCAGCTTGCCGTTACGATGGACTATTCGATATTCCTCTGGCACAGCTACAACGAGCAGCGTGAAAGGTATCCTTCAAAAGAGGACGCCATGGCTGCCGCTATCGGCGAGACACTTACATCGGTGGTCGGAAGCTCGATAACGACAATAGCCGGATTTATAGCGCTTTGCTTCATGACCTTTACACTGGGTCGTGACCTCGGCATCGTTATGGCGAAGGGCGTGCTGTTCGGCGTGCTCGGCTGCGTGACCGTGCTGCCGGCAATGATACTTATTCTTGACAAGCCGCTGCAAAAGACAAAGCATAGGTCGATAATACCCGACATGACCCGTCTTGCACGCGGCACCACAAAGGTGTTCCCGGCATTCCTTATAGTGTTTGCGCTGCTTGTAGCGCCTGCGTATTACGGCTACAGCAAGACCAACAAAGAGGTCTACTACGACATGGGCGAATGCCTGCCGTCGGATATGGAATATGTAATAGCCAATTCAAAACTTTCCGACGAGTTTGACGTTGCTTCGACCCACATGGTGCTGGTCAGTGCGGATCTTGAAAACAAGTCGGTCCGCAAAATGATAAAGGAAATGGAGCAGGTCGACGGCGTTAAATATGTGCTCGGACTTGAGTCGGTCATAGGCAGCCGTGTGCCTGAGGAGATACTTCCCGACAGCATAAAGAGCATACTTAAAAGCGACAAATGGGAGCTCATGCTCATAAACTCCGAATACAAGGTCGCAAGCGACAATGTAAACGGACAGATAAATTCACTCAACAGCATAATTAAAAAATACGATCCCAGCGGCATGCTGATAGGAGAGGCGCCCTGCATGAAGGACATGATCGAAACGACCGACCGCGACTTCAAGGTCGTAAATGCCGTGTCTATCATAGCGATATTCCTTATCATAATGGCGGTAGAAAAGAGTATTTCGCTGCCGTTCATACTGATAGCGGTAATAGAGCTTGCGATATTTATAAACTTAGGTCTGCCGCACTATCTTGGTCAGTCGCTCCCCTTTATAGCGCCTATATGCATAAGCACGATACAGCTTGGCGCTACGGTCGACTATGCTATACTCATGACCACACGTTACAAGGCTGAGCGCATATCGGGACGCGGCAGGACCGAAGCGGTCAGAACGGCACTTTCAACATCGATACCGTCGATAATTGTCAGCGGACTCGGACTTTTCGCAGCGACCTTCGGAGTTGCGGTATATTCCGACATCGATATCATCAGTTCAATGTGCATGCTGATGGCAAGGGGCGCAATAGTAAGTATGTTCTGCGTTGTATTCTTCCTGCCGGCGCTGCTCATGCTGTGCGACAGGCTGATATGTGCGACGACGCTTGGCATGAAGCACTGCTCTAAGGGCGGCAGAACAAACGGCGGTCAAAGCACCGAACAAAATGAAACCGTAAATGCGTGAAGGGAAGGTATGATTGATATGAAAAGATCATTTATAAAGCATCTGTCGATAGCGCTTTGTGCGCTGATCGCGGCAGGCGGTGTGACCGCAGCCGCATATTCGCTCGGCAAAAACGGTACCGAAAACAATGTAACGGCGCCGGTAGCCGCCGATAACGTGACCGAAAAAGAGGACAAAAAGCCGGCTAAGGACGAGACCGTTTATGTCATCGCCGGCGCGGACGGCAGCGTCAAGAAGATAATAGTCAGCGACTGGATCAAAAACGCGCTCGGCAGCAGCAGTCTGACCGACAAGTCAGAGCTTGGCGACGTTACCAACGTAAAGGGCGACGAAAGCTACACCATGAACGGAGATAACCTCCGCGTCTGGGATGCCGCCGGAAACGATATCTACTACAGAGGCAACATCGACAAGGATATCCCCGTCAAGCTGTCGGTAAGCTACACTCTTGACGGCAAGGCGATATCCGCCGCCGACATAGCCGGAAAATCAGGCAAGGTGACCATTCGTTTTGACTATGAAAACAGGCAGTACGAAACGGTCAGCATAGACGGCAAGGAAGAAAAGATATATGTACCGTTCGCGATGCTTACCGGAATCTTGCTTGACAACGACAATTTCACGAACGTTGAGGTGTCGAACGGCAAATACATCAACGACGGCGACCGCACCGCAGTGGTGGGCATAGCGCTGCCGGGAATGGCTGAAAACCTTGCGCTCAAAGGCGAAAATGCCGAGGTCATACCTGACTATGTTGAGATAAAAGCCGATGTAAAGAACTTTGAATTGCAGAACACCGTAACTATAGCTACAAATGAAATATTCAACGGTATCGACACCGATAAAATTGATTCGCTGGACGCACTGACCGACTCGGTCGATCAGCTTGCCGACGCGGTAAGACAGCTGACCGACGGCTCGTCCAGGCTGTATGACGGTCTTTGCACGCTGCTCGAAAAGTCAAATACACTTGTTGCCGGGATAGATAAGCTGGCGGCAGGCGCTGAGCAGCTGAAAAACGGCACCGCAGGTCTTGTGACCGGCACAGAGACGCTCAAGGCAGGCACAGCCGAGCTGGTCAGCGGACTCGGTGAGCTGACATCAAACAACGACGCGTTGAACGAGGGCGCCAAAAAGGTGTTCAACACCCTGCTTTCAGCCGCGAGCGCACAGCTCAAAGAGGCTGAACTTATAGAAAACGATCTTACGATAGAAAATTATTCAGCCACGCTTACTGCCGTGCTCGGAACACTTGATGCCAAAAAGGCTGGGATCTATGCGCAGCTCGGCGTCACGACAGACGAGCAGTTCAGCACCGCCGTTGAAACGGTGAAGGCAGGCTATGCGGCAGGGGTTGTGCCGGTCGAAAAATACAATGCTGTGATGACTGCTGCGGCAGGCGTCGAGCAGATAAACGGGGCAAAGGCTTCGGTATCCGGTCTTAAAGGACAGCTTGACGAATACAACGAATTCTACAAAGGAATTGCCGACTACACCGCAGGTGCATCCAAGGCAGAGGCAGGAGCCAAACAGCTTGACGCAGGAGCCGGCAAACTGGCAGCCGGAGCCGGAAAGCTTGATGCCGGTGTAAATGAGCTTTATAACGGCATAATCACTATGAAGGACGGCGCACCGGCGCTCATCACCGGAGTGACCGAGCTTAAAAACGGAGCAATGCAGCTGAGCAGCGGACTCAAGGAGTTCAGCAGCAAGGGTGTTGACAAGCTGGTCGAGGCTGTTGACGGCGATGTTGCAGGACTTGTGACACGCTTCAAGGCAACGGTCGAGGTGTCGAAGGATTATAAATCATTCTCCGGCATTTCCGATGAAATGGACGGCAATGTCAAGTTCATATACCGCACCGATGCCGTGAAGGCAGAATAAGCGGTAACCAATAAGCGACAGGCAAACAAGCGGTAAAGGCACAAGCGGCAGGATGTCCTGCCGCTTGTTTTTTTTGGAATGATTAAATTTTAGTTTATAGGTGAATAGCATTTGTATAATCAATTGACAAACGTAGGGAACGACCTATGTGTCGTTCCGCACGGTTTCATTGGGTTTTAAGGAACGACACATAGGTCGTTCCCTACGTCTATCAGTAAATTAAATCGTATATTAAAACCTAATATTTAAATTTAATTTGCTGTGAGAAATAACGGCAGGAGACGAGCCCCTGCCCTACGACGTACAAAATGATTCTTTGTTTCCTCATACCGCTAAACTAAAATTTATCTTTTAAAGCCCAAAAACTGCGGTTGGCAAAAACTCACCCGGCAAAACCGAAAGGCTTTGCCGGGTGAGTTTTATTTTCTGATATTACCGATCCTCAGAGGCGAAAATTTCAGCCTTCGCAGCCGACATCGCCTTGATGTTTTCCTTCTTATAGGGCGACTCCTCGCCGCCGTTCTGATAAAGGAAATATTTCCCGTCCGGCGTTTTGTAAAGCGATTCCTCGTAGCCTGCCGGATCTCCGAACTCACCGACCGTGCGTTTCTTTATAAGCACCGCAGTGTCGGTATCGTATTCGCGTTTGCAGATGATCTTTTTCATAAAAATTCACACTCCGATTTAAATTTTCGGCGCAATATGCGCCGTTTTTGGCTTTATAAAATGATTATACGCAAAAATCACCGATTTTATAATACGTTATTCTTCAGCTACGATCTTATTGCCGTAATTGTCTATAAAAATGTGATCGTCAAAATCGCGGCAGTCGTAGGAATCGGTCTCGTAATTCAGATAAACTCCGTTTATCGTTACAGCCGGCTCGGTCTCGAGCCAGTTAACTATCGAGCCTTTAGTGTCTGTCTGCCAATATATCGTTCTCTTTTTTCCGGTGTGGTCGTTGCAAAGCTCGACCCTTATTCCGGCAGGGAAATGCGCCGACTCGTCGATCTGGTACACCTTGAGCTTGTAGCCCTCGCTGAACAGGATGTTCTGGTCAAAATCTTCCCTTATAAACGTGCCGGTCGGCAGATTTTCAAGGCTGTAAAAAAAAGAATCTTTAATCAGATAAGCCATGTTTATCACAGTGACCGCTATCATGAGCAGACACGCGATAACCGAAGCTCTGCGCTTCATTTGTTTTCATTCCTTTCGCACCGGCGTATTCTTTGCGGCACGGTGATAATACTAAAGGTAAAAGGGGTGGTGCTATGAATTTGCCTGTCGAATTTGCAAAAATGCTGGGCGGCGACCCGGAAATGATGGCGCACTTCGAAGGTATTCCGCGTGACGGACAGCAGAAAATAATAGAAAAAGCTGCCGCTGCCGGGACAGACGCCGAAATACGCCGGATAGGCCGTGAGATAATGTGGTACTGACCACACCTATTTTGCAATCTTCAGAGAAATATCAAACGCTTTGACCGAATGTGTGAGCGCACCTATAGATATTATGTCCACGCCGGTTTCGGCGACCTTACGGATGGTCTCGGCGGTTATGTTGCCCGACGCCTCAAGCAGCGCTTTGCCGTTTGTCATTTCGACCGCCTTTTTCATGGTTTCACAGTCCATATTGTCGAGCATTATTATTTCACAGCCGGTTGCAAGCGCTTCGGCAACCTCGTCAAGGTTCCTGGTTTCAACCTCGATCTTGACCGTGTGACCTATTTTGCTGCGAAGTGTGCTGACAGCCTTTGTTATGCTGCCGCAGGCATCGATGTGATTGTCCTTGAGCATAGCCGCGTCGGAAAGGTTGAAGCGGTGATTTTTGCCGCCGCCGCAGGTGACGGCGTACTTCTGGAGCGCCCTAAGCCCCGGCAGCGTTTTTCTCGTGTCGGTCACGGTGGCAGCGGTGCCCTTCACCTGCTCCACCGCCTCGGCGGTCATGGTAGCAATGCCTGACATGTGCTGCAAAAGGTTGAGCGAGGTGCGCTCGCCCTTCAGCAGATTTTTGGTCGGACCGGTAAGCTCGGCTATTATATCGCCCTTTTCGAGCCTGTCGCCGTCGTTTTTGTACTTTTTAAAAGTAAATCCTCCGAGCAGTTCGAAAACGCGCAGCGCAACATCTATGCCGCATAAGGTTCCCGAAGCCTTGGCGATGTATCTTGCGGTGGAGATCATGCTGTCGTCAAGCAGATTGTCAGCCGCCATGTCGATATAATTGATATCCTCAAGCAGAGCGGTCTTTATAATATCGTCTATATAAAACTGGATCATTGTTCCGACACCTCTTTCAGCACTATAGAGGCGATGGTCGCAAGACTGCGTGCCTCAAGATAATCGTTTGTCACCATAAATTTGCGGTTTGTAAGCCTTGCGGCAATGTCCTCGACCTCGGGACGGTATTTGCGTGCCGCCTCCGGATTGGGCAGGACAAAGTGACACTTCTGCATTATGCTTCTGATTGCCGTTCTGGTGCCGGTCGGCATCGGGGCGCCGTCTATATCGTGCACAGGCGGCTTTCCGCAAACGCTCGAATCGGTAAAGCTGCGGTTTATATCCTCCGCGGCACGACGCCCGAAAACAAGCGCCTCAAGCAGCGAGTTTGAAGCAAGTCTGTTCCTGCCGTGCACGCCGGTATGGGCACATTCGCCTACCGCATACAGCCTGTTTATCCTTGTACGGCTCGAAAGATCGACGTTTATGCCGCCCATAAGGTAATGATGTGTCGGAAATACCGGGATGGGGTCGCACGTCATATCCACACCCTCGCTGAGGCAGCGCTCGTATATCATCGGGAACCTGTCCTTTATAAAGGCAGGATCGCGGTGCGTGATGTCAAGATAAAATTTATCGCTTCCGGTGCGGCGCGATTCGAGAATTATGCCCCTTGAGACAACATCTCTCGGCGCCAGTTCAAGGCGCTCGTCATACCTGTGCATAAAACGCTGCTTTTCGCAGTTTACAAGGTACGCGCCTTCGCCGCGCACAGCCTCGCTTATGAGGAAGCGTTCGCGGCAGTTGTCGCCTGCGAAGCCGGTGGGGTGAAACTGTATATATCTCAGGTTTTCGATTTTCGCACCGAGCGAATAGGCAATCGATATTCCGTCGCCCGTGGCGATGGACGAATTGGTGGTATATTTATATACCCTGCCTATACCTCCGGTAGCCATTATAACGTACGATGCAGCCACCGTATGCAGACCGTCGCCGTCAAGCAGCGTGGCGTAATATCCGTTGTTTGCCTCGTCAAGATAGGCAAGCGAGGTGTTCTCGACTATATCCACATTGGGAAGATCCTTTGTTGCGGCTATTATCGTCCGCATAAGCTCCTCACCGGTGGTATCGCGGTGATGGACTATCCTGCGGCGGCAGTGACCGCCCTCAAGGGTCTTGTGCAGCTCACCGTCGTGCATGTCAAACTCGGCTCCGAGGTCTATCATGCGTCTCACATCGTCCGGACCCTCTTTGACCAGCACCTCGACCGCTTCTGGGCGGTTTTCGTATCCGCCTGCTATCATGGTATCCTTGATATGCAGCTCGTAGCTGTCGTTTACCGTGTCGAGCACGGCAGCCACGCCGCCCTGTGCAAGGTTGCTGTTGCAAAGCCTCAGATCCCTTTTGCAGACCACGAGGGCAGAAAGCCGACTGTCAAGATTATAGGCGGCATAAAGCCCGGAAAGTCCGGCGCCGACTATAAGTACATCATATTTATCGCGCATAGAAAACGACCTCTTTTTTAAGGTTTGGGAATAAACCGGAAACCCGTTTCTGATTTAAGTAATTGCGTTCAGGTATCGAACATAGTGCGGCTCTGTGCCGCCGGCGAAATATTATTTTCAGTAATTATAACACATATCATAAAAAAAGAAAAGAGGCATTTTAAGCAGAGTGCAGCCGTGCCGCACCGTAAACATCAAAAAATGCCGGATTGCAGGGGCTTTAAGCAGTGCCGCGTCTTGTCAATAGAAATTTGCAATATTTTGCTTATAATTCATATCGTCATAACCCGTCCGCCGGACATACCGTTAAATTTTAGTTTATTAATACCTTGACGGGGTGAAAAATTTTTTGAAATTTACTATTGACTTTGGCGGTTTAAAGCGCTATAATCTCATCATAAAAGGATATACTATTAAAAAAGTCCTTTACGGAGGTAGATTTATGAAAAAAACGATGACAAGAATTTTGGCAGCCGTTATGTGTATTGCAATGGCTGCTGCATTTTCAGCCTGCGGCAGCTCCAAATCCGAGGGCACTTATACCGTGGGTATATGCGAATTTATGAGACACGATGCACTTGATGCCGCGACCAAAGGCTTCAAGGATGCACTTACCGAAAGGCTTGGCGACAAGGTCAAATTTGACGTTGCAAACGCATCGGGTGACGCTACCGCCTGTTCTACGATAGTCAACAGCTTTGTTTCAAAGAAGGTTGATCTTATAATGGCAAACGCTACGCCGTCCCTTGCGGCTGCAGCGTCTGCAACTACAACCATTCCGATACTCGGAACATCGGTCACCGAATACGGTGTTGCACTGAATATTAAAAACTTCAGCGGTACGGTCGGCGGCAACATCTCCGGCACATCTGACCTTGCTCCGCTTGAGAAGCAGGCTGACATGCTGCTTGCACTGGTGCCCAACGCTAAAAATGTAGGACTGCTTTATTGCTCGGGTGAGCCGAATTCGCTTTATCAGGTTAAGGTCGTAAAGGCATATCTTGAAGGCAAGGGAATTACCTGCAAGGAATTCCCGTTTGCCGATTCAAACGACCTCGCTTCGGTCACTGCTGCCGCCAAGGATTTCAGCGATGCGATCTATGTTCCGACCGATAATACCGCCGCCGCGTCGACCGGTATTATAGACGGAATATGCCGTCCTGCCAAGATTCCGGTCATCGCCGGTGAGTCGGGCATATGTGCAGGCTGCGGTATTGCCACGCTTTCTATAAGCTACTATGAGATAGGCCGCAAGACCGGCGAAATGGCTGCCGAAATACTAGCAAACGGCGCCGATATTTCAAAGATGCCCATTAAGTATGACGAAAACTACAAGAAGATGTACAACAAAGAGATCTGTGACGAATTAGGCATCACAATACCGGAGGGCTATTCTCTGCTCGAAAAATAATATAAATTAAATAGAGTCACACCCGGCGCCTTTGGACGTCGGGTGCGATTTATTTAAAAAATACTTGATTTTAGTATGATAATAGGGTAAAATAATTACTAACTTGTCTGACACCTGCGGTTTGCTTGTGCGGGCTAAAAATTATTCAGAGGTAACACATGGATATTTTGATCAATACTATAAATAGTTTGCCCGGTGCCGTTGCACAGGGACTTATATGGGGAATAATGGCTATAGGCCTTTATATAACCTACCGTATACTCGACATTGCAGATCTTACGGTCGACGGATCGATATGTACAGGCGGCGCCGTTTGCGTAATGCTCATCATGAACGGCTGCAGCGTTCCGCTTGCCATGCTTGCTGCTTTGGGTGTCGGGATGCTTACGGGGCTTGCAACAGGCATATTTCATACTGTTATGGGAATACCGGCTATACTGGCAGGAATACTGACCCAGCTTTCATTATATTCAATAAACCTTAAAATACTCGGAAAGGCCAACCAGGCTATAAGTACGAGAAATTACGATCTGCTCGTTTCACTTAATTACATAAAAGGAGTGCCCTTTTATAAGAATACAATATTTGTTATTATAATAGCCGTCGCCGCTATAATAGCCGTGCTGTACTGGTTCTTCGGCACCGAGCTTGGCTGTTCAATAAGGGCTACCGGTTCAAACCTCAATATGAGCCGCGCACAGGGAATAAACACAAAGTTCAACACCGTGCTGGGACTTATGATATCCAACGGGATAGTTGCCTTGTCAGGCGCTTTTCTGGCTCAGTATCAGGGCTTTGCAGATGTAAATATGGGCAGAGGCGCTATAGTTATAGGACTTGCCGCCGTTATAATAGGACAGGCGCTGTTAGGCAGAATATTCCGCAACTTTGCGCTGACGCTGCTCAGCGTGGCAATAGGCGGCGTTATATATTATATTGTTTATCAGGCTGTGATATGTGCCGGACTTGATCCTGATCTTCTGAAGCTGCTGTCGGCACTGGTCGTTGCGGTATTCCTCGGCGTGCCATACTTAAAAAAGACCTATTTCAGCAGAGCCAAAAAGGCAGGACCTGTAAAGGAGGACGCGGAGCATGCTTGATATAATCGATGTTTATAAGGCATTCAATCCCGGTACGATAAACGAAAAGGTCGCGCTTAACGGACTTAATCTCACACTTAACGAGGGCGATTTTGTGACCGTTATAGGCGGCAACGGTGCCGGAAAGAGCACCATGCTCAACGCGGTTGCCGGCGTTTTCAAGCCGGATTTCGGAAAAATAATAATCGACTCTGTAGACGTCACAAATATGCCGGAGCACAAAAGAGCAAAATTTTTGGGACGAGTGTTCCAGGACCCTATGATGGGCACTGCCGCCGACATGAGCATTGAGGACAACATGTCGCTTGCCCTTCGACGCGGCAAGCTGCGCGGATTGTCGTGGGGCATCACGAGTAAGGAACGCAAAATGTTCCGCGAGGAGCTTGCAACTCTCGAGCTTGGACTTGAGGACAGACTGACAGCCAAGGTCGGACTGCTTTCCGGCGGTCAGAGGCAGGCACTGACCCTGCTTATGGCGACTATGAAGCGTCCGAAGCTGCTGCTGCTTGACGAGCACACCGCCGCGCTCGACCCCAAGACTGCCGCAAAGGTGCTTGAGCTTTCGGACAAAATAATTGAAGAAAACAATCTGACCGCCATGATGGTCACCCACAACATGAAGGATGCGATAGCTCACGGAAACAGGCTTATCATGATGAACAACGGTCATGTTATTTTCGATGTTTCGGGTGAGGAAAAGAAAAATCTCACCATTGAGGAGCTTGTCGAGAAGTTCTCGGAGTCGGCAGGAACCGAGTTTGCAAACGACCGCACCCTGCTTTCGGAATAGAAATTCTAAAATGAAAAACCGCCGCGGCTTTTGCCGCGGCGGTTTTGAATACATTACGGATTATTCCTCATCAGGTGCTACTTCGCACTCCAGGTAGTTATCCTCATCTTCTTCGGTGAGAAAACGGGAAACGAACACAGCCACGCCTGCTGCCATAGCGGCGACGGCGACAATACCGGAAATGATCCACATAACATGCTTTAATTTCATGATATTCACCTCTAAAGTTATTTTTCCTTATTATAACTTAAAATTTTCCGGATGTCAACCGCTATATTGACGGCGAACCGGGGTTTCGGGAAATATCGCTTGACATAAAGGGGATATTATTTTATAATTAGTTATCTACGAATGTTTCCGGTATTATGCCGGAAAGGAAAGGTTGATATTAAATGTCAAAGGCTGTTCTTTTAACATCTGAAGGTCTGAAAACGCTCCAGGATGAGCTTGAAACTTTAAAAACGGTCACCCGTAATGAGATTGCGGAGAAGATCAAGATAGCACGCGGCTTCGGCGATTTGTCTGAAAACAGCGAGTACGACGAGGCAAAAAACGAGCAGGCTAAGATCGAGGCAAGAATAGTTGAGCTTGAGGCAATGCTCAAAAACGCGCAGGTTATTGACGACATTGATGTTGCCGACGGTAAGATAGCGATAGGCTGCACGGTAAAGCTGCTTGATATTGAATATAATGAGGAAGCGACCTATACAATAGTCGGCTCCGCCGAGTCCAACCCCAAGGAGTTTAAAATCTCCGACGAATCACCGGTCGGTGAAGCGCTCATAGGTCATGTTGCCGGCGATACCGTAACGGTTGTCGCAGAGGCGGGACATCTCCAGTTCAAGGTTCTGGAAGTGTCGAGATAAAGATTTATTTAAGGATGTGCAACAATGGATAACAGAACCGCTCCGGCACCGGAGCAGGAGCTTGATCTCAACGAAATACTGAGGGTGCGCCGCGACAAGCTGGCGGCTCTTAAGGAAGCAGGCGAGGATCCCTTTAAGATCACGACCTGTGAGGTTACAGCTGCCGCTGCGAATATCAAAGAAAATTTCGAGTCGCTTGAGGGACAGACTGTCTCTCTTGCCGGACGTCTTATGAGCTGGCGCAAAATGGGCAAAGCCGGCTTTATGGATCTTGCCGATGACAGCGGCAGGATACAGCTTTATGTCCGCAAGGATGATGTCGGCGAGGAAGCATATGAAGGAATAAAGAAGTACTGGGACATTGGCGATATGATCGCCGTTACCGGTTTTGTTTTCCGCACCAAAATGGGCGAGATATCGGTTCATTGCACAAAGGCAACTCTGCTTGCAAAGTCGCTGCTGCCGCTGCCCGAAAAGTTCCACGGACTGAAGGACACCGATACAAGATACCGCCAGAGATATGTTGATCTGATAGTCAATCCGGAGGTCAAGGACACCTTCAGAAAGCGCAGCAAAATACTGAGCCTTATCAGGGAATACCTTGACGGCAAGGGCTTTACCGAGGTCGACACACCGATACTTGTGCCGCTTGAGATTGGCGCGTCGGCGCGTCCGTTTGTGACACATCACAATACCCTTGATATGGACATGTACCTGAGAATTGAGACCGAGCTTTATTTGAAGCGTCTCATTGTCGGCGGTATGCACCGCGTGTACGAGGTGGGAAGAATATTCCGTAACGAGGGAATGGATACAAAGCACAATCCCGAGTTTACAACGGTCGAGCTTTATCAGGCCTTTACCGATTACAAGGGCATGATGGATCTTGTCGAGGAGATGAACACCATGCTTGCAGAGAAGGTCTGCGACAGTAAGGTGATAAGCTATCAGGGCAACGAGATCGACATGGGTCACTGGGAGCGCCTTACGATGATAGACGCCGTGAAGAAGTATTCCGGCTGCGACTATCACGACTGGAAGTCGGACGAGGACGCAAGGGAATGTGCAAAGAAGATGCATGTCGAGGTCCCGGCAGACGCCACAAAGGGCATCGTGCTTGCCGAACTCTTTGACGCGTTCGTCGAAGAAAAGCTTATTCAGCCCACCTTTATTTATGATTATCCGGTTGAAAACAGCCCTCTTGCAAAGAGAAAACCGGACGATCCGATGTTTACAGAACGGTTTGAGTATTTCATAAACGCGACCGAATTCGGCAATGCGTTCAGTGAGCTTAACGATCCCATCGACCAGAAGGAGCGTTTTGAGCGTCAGGTCGCAGCCAAAAAGGCAGCCGAGCCGGACAGCAAGGCGGAGGTAGACTATGACTATGTAACCGCTCTTGAATACGGCATGCCGCCGACAGGAGGACTCGGCTTCGGTATAGACCGTCTCGTGATGCTGCTGACCGATTCGCCATCCATCCGCGACGTGCTTCTGTTCCCGACGATGAAGCCGATTGAATAATATGTCTATATAAGCCTATAAAACTCTATATTTCTGAAAAATCAAGCCAAAACTTACAGTTATGGCTTGATTTTTTATATATAAGCCGATAAAAGCCTATATAAATCTATACGAAAAGCTGTCAAAATGCCGTTTAGAGAGTAAAAAATCTTCGTTATTTGAGTTAAAACAAGATGTCCTTCATTGTCAAACTATAAAGTTCCCTTTAATAAAGCATTAAAATAATTCCGGATAATTCTCAATAAATCGGGATATGTACAAGTTTACACCATTTGCTTACTCGAATTTACACTAATTATGCATCCAATAATGCAAATTTAGTTGTGATATACTTTCCTTGCCTATATTTAAGGCAGAAAGGATGAGTATATTATGAAAAAAGAAGTACCGATTTGGAAAAAATCCACTTTGACATTACAGGAGGCCGCCGCATATTCAGGCTTGGGAATATGCAAACTGAGAAAAATGACCGATTCTGAAAAGTGTAAATTCGTTTTGTGGAATGGCGGCAAGCGCCTTATTAAACGGAGATTACTTGATGAATATATCGACAATTCTTACAGTATTTAAGGGGTGAGTGTGATGAAAAGGACCGATAAAAACGGACGGGTACTGATGACCGGCGAACAGCAACTTGTTGATGGAAGTTATGAATACCGTATTATGGTTAAAAATCGTCGATATTCTATATGTTGTGATGATTTGGACGAACTTCGTGAAGAAGAAAAGAAATTTGATCTTGATAAAGCTAACTTAAATGAAAAACCGTTGTTGAATACAATTAACGATGCATATATTCAATGGGCTGAAAACAAAAAGGGAATTAAGCCAAACACCTTTGTAAATTATAAGTATTCATATGAGCATTATGTTAAGCCGTCTTTCGGAAGAATGCGATTGTCTGATTTGCGCAAATCAGATATCAAGAAATTTTATAACAAACTTGCAGATACTTATTTTTTGAAAGCAAACTCAATAGATAATGTTCACACCGTATTACATCAAGTTTTACAGATTGCCGCCGATGACGGAATTATTCCGAGCAATCCGTCGGACAGAGCATTATTTGAGCTTCGCCGCTCCCATAATTATGACGGTGAGAAAAAGATTGCATTATCGGTTGAAGAAGAAAAACTGTTTTTAATCTTTGTAAAAGATAGTGTTCAGTATTCGCACTGGTATCCTATTTTTGATGTTTTGTTTCATACAGGTATGCGCATAGGCGAAGCAACAGCCCTAACCTGGAATGATATTGATTTTGACAACAATGAGATTCATATTAACAAAACCTTAGTTTATTACTCGAATGGCGGTAAATGTACATACAGCATTAACACGCCAAAAACCGAATCAGGCACAAGAACTGTTCCGATGATAGGCGATGTAAAATTTGTGTTACTCAACGAATTGCAGAGACTTAATAAAGAAGAATTACGATGCCGTACTGTTGTTGACGGCATAACTGATTTTGTTTTTATTAACCGATTTGGTGATGTGCTGAATTTTAATGCTGTAAATAAAGCCATTAAAAGAATTGTCAGAGATTGCAACGATCAAATTCTTGCAACAACAGTTGATCCCGAGAACTGTCTTTTACTTCCGAATTTCAGCTGCCATAATCTGCGGCACACTTTTGCTACAAGGCTTTATGAATCCCAAAAAATCAGTTTGAAAGCAATCCAAGAAATACTCGGTCATGCGGACATTAGCACAACTTTGGACATTTATACAAAACTAACCGACAAAAAGCGAAAGGAAGCGTTTGAGTTGTTATGTAATGTCAATTTGTATAACGAAAATACTTAAAAATTTGTGTGATTCCGTATTTCACGGTTGATTTTATTTATAAATGGATTTCTCTTTTCACATATTGACCATAAGAAAAACGCCGTCATTCGGACGGCGTTTTTGAATGTAGTTGCTCGGTTGTAGGAAATTTTTTTGTTTGAAAAGCGTTCATTTGTTCCCCATAAATCAGAATGTTTTAATACATTGCTTTTTTCATAAAATCAATAATTTTGCCGTTGTCTTTAATTGCTTAGTTGTTTTTTATAGCCCTCGCCCCAAGACCACATAGAGTCCAGAATAGGCTTGAGGCTTCTGCCGAGTTCGGTCAATGAGTATTCCACCCTCGGCGGTACTTCGGCGTAGACCTCGCGGTGAACAAGTCCGTTTTCCTCCATGTCACGCAGCTGCGCCGTCAAAACCTTTTGCGATACCGAGCCTATAGACTTTTTCAGTTCTCCGAATCGCTTTGTTCCCGGCATAAGATCGCGCAGTATCAGCACCTTCCATTTGTCACCGATTAAAGTCAACGTAGTTTCAACCGGGCAAGCCGGCAGTTCTTTTATTTTCTCGTCCATATATTAAGCCTCCGCAATAGTATCTTTTGGTTTCTTATGCTCTGATTATACCATACGGGCATACTTTTCGTCAAGGCGGAAAAAATTAAAAAATTTTTTGCTCGGCGCAAAACAGCTGAAAGCCCTTTGTTTACGCAATCGTTTCCTTTCGGTAACTGCCCAATAGTATCTCTGCGGTAACTACGGCACAATATTGTGCTTACTTTACAACGGTGACTAAGCCGAATATAATATAGCCAAGAGCTACGGAGAACGGCCGCTGCGAAGCTCATAGCAAAACATAAGGAGCGATCCGAAATGAGCATTTTCAAAAAACTGTTCGGCAACCGCCAAAATGATATGAAAGAGGTAATTACAATGACAAACACTCAGAAAGCACTTAAACTGATTAACACATTCGCAACCGGAGACACCGAAAAAGCAGCAAGCCTGCTTGCCGAAGGATACATTCAGCACAACCTTGCTTACGGCACAGGAAGAGACGCATTTGTCGGCTCTGTGGCTTACCTTGCGTCTGCTCCGGTAAAAACCACGGTAAACAATATCCGCGCTTTTGAAGACGGCGACAAGGTTTTCCTTCAGACGGTTTACAACTTCGCAGGCGCAGGAGAGCAGGTTGCCTTTGACATCTTCCGCTTTGACGAGAACGGAAAGATTGCAGAGCATTGGGATAACCTTGCGGCAAAAGCAGAACCCAATCCTTCGGGAAGAACGCAGATCGACGGCACTAAGGAAATAAAGGACACGGACAAAACAGAGGCTAACCGTGAGCTTGTCAAGAGCTTCCTTTACGATGTTATGCAGGGTAAGCGTCCCGAAAAGACGCCGGATTATTTTGACGGCGACACCTACCTTCAGCAGAATACCGGCATTGCCGATGGCCTTTCCGGACTCGGTGCTGCACTTGCGGCTCTTGCCGAGCAGAATATTCAGATGATCTACACCGCAACGCATCAGGTGCTGGCACAGGGCAACTTTGTTCTTGTCGTCAGCGAAGGAACCTTCGGCGGCGCGCCGACCTCCTACTATGATCTTTGGAGAGTGGAAAACGGCAAGATCGCCGAGCACTGGGATGTGATGGAAACCATCACCGACAAATCCACTTGGCAGAATCAGAACGGCAAATTCTAAACTTGCGGTTTTGCCTCGCAGGGATTTCTCCTGCGGGGCATTAGCCGCTTTTCGGAGGAAATCATGAACTGTTTGGCTTTTTTGGAAAAAGAGATTCATTCCGTTATTATGGCAACGGTAGATGACCGGGGGCTTCCCGTTACCTGTGCCGTGGATATTATGGACAGTGATGATAAGGGCTTGTATTTTCTCACTGCCAAGGGAAAAGGCTTTTATCATCGGCTTGTAAAGCAAGGCTATGCTGCGCTGACCGGAATAAAAGGCAGCGATACCATGTCCTGCGTTGCCGTATCCGTCAGGGGCAAGGTCGAGGAGATCGGAACCGAACGGCTCGACCGACTGCTTGACAAAAACCCGTATATGCTTGAAATCTATCCGACCGAGCAGTCCCGTGAGGCGCTGACGGTTTTCCGTCTTTACGAGGGCGAGGGCGAATGGTTTGACCTTTCCAAAAAGCCGATCGAGCGCTTTTCTTTTTCGATTGGGAATAAAGAAGTCCCCGCAGCCGGCTATGTTATTACAGAGCGCTGCAACGGCTGCAAAAAATGCAGCACTGTCTGTCCGCAAAACTGTATTGATTTTGAAAAAACGCCTGCTGTAATTATTAAGGAACATTGTCTGCATTGCGGAAACTGCTTTTTCGTTTGTCCGCAGAAAGCAATTATAAAAGAGGGGTAGTATGACGCGGAGCGAAAGAAGATTATACCTGATAACGGAACTGAAAAAAGAAAATCGGCAGTATGCAAAGCTGCCTATTCCGTCAGATACGGCAGAGCAAAAGCATCTGCTCCGTGCGCTTTTCAATGTGCGGATGCCGAAAGCGGCAAGTGATGAATTCTTAAAAATACAGGACGAATATTTAAGGGAGGAAACACGGCTGAAAGGCGTTACCGATATATCCGCTTTTACTCCCATTCAACCCGATATCTACTTATGGCAGGGCGATATAACTACGCTGAAATGCGATGCCATCGTCAACGCCGCAAACGATCAAATGCTCGGCTGCTTCTGCCCGAACCACGGGTGTATCGACAATGCCATTCATACCTATGCAGGTGTACAGCTCCGTCTTGACTGTGCAGAGCTGATGAAAAAGCAAGGGCATGAAGAACCGACGGGGCAAGCGAAGAAAACACCGGCATACAATTTGCCGTGCAGGTTTGTCATTCATACGGTAGGTCCTATCGTGTACGGCAGACTGACGGATAAGGACTGCGAATTATTGCGTAGCTGCTATTGCTCCTGCTTGAGGGTTGCCGACGAGAATAATCTAAAAAGCATTGCTTTTTGCTGTATCTCCACCGGTGAATTTCATTTCCCGAATGAACAGGCGGCGGAAATTGCAATAGATACCGTGAAAAAATATAAAGCGGAGACACAAAGCGAAATCAAGGTGATATTTAATGTTTTCAAGGATACAGACTACAAAATCTACCGAGATCTTCTCGGATAATATAAAGCGGCTTAAAAACGCTCTTGATTCTGCTGACGCCGTTGTTATCGGCGCGGGCGCAGGACTTTCGGCTGCGGCAGGCTTTGATTACGGCGGCGAGCGCTTTCACAAATACTTTGCCGATTTTGAAGAAAAATACGGCATTCACGATATGTATTCCGGCGGCTTTTATCCGTATGATAGCAGCGAGGAATACTGGTCATGGTGGTCACGGCACATCTTAATAAACCGTTATGATTGCCCTGTCGGTGAAGTGTATAAAAATCTGCTTTCTCTTATAGAGGGCAAGGATTATTTTGTGCTGACCACCAATGTCGATCATCAATTTCAGCGTGCAGGTTTTGATAAAAAGCGCCTGTTTTACACACAGGGCGACTATGGACTGTTTCAATGCAGTACGCCCTGCTGTATGGAAACTGTTGATAACGAAGCGATAATCAAACAAATGGCAGCAGAGCAAAAGGACATAAGAATTCCGTCTGCGCTCATCCCGCGCTGTCCGCACTGCGGAGCGCCGCTGACCGTAAATCTGCGCTCCGATGATAAATTCGTCGAGGACGAGGGCTGGCATAAAGCAGCGGAGCGGTATGAGAATTTTCTTCGCACAAGAAGCGGTCTGAAAATTCTGTTTTTGGAACTCGGTGTCGGCTTCAATACACCCGTAATAATAAAATATCCGTTTTGGCAGATGACTGCGAAAAACTCAAATGCCGTCTACGCCTGCATAAACAAAGGTCAGGCATTTTGCCCTCGTGAAATAGAACGGCAATCAATTTGCATTGATGCAGATATTGCGGAAGTATTGGAAAAGCTGAAATAAGGAAATGGGTATATTATTGTATGTGAGCGCTTTGAAATACCTTTATTGTAACACATACTGCAAGGACAAAACTCAGCAATGATATTACTTGATTTTCTTGGAGTTTTGGTGTATAATGCAGCTGTGTTGGAATGAGAGATGTGCTTCTTTGTCGGGCAATCAGGTATATCAAGCTTACACCTTACACCAATATACGCACATCGGAATTCTTGATAATTCTCGATATGGCTTTATTTGTGTGGTTTTATTATTGCGAAATGCCCGTAAATGCTTGATAATTCTCAATAATTCCGGGTTTCTGTCCGAATCCCGACAATGAAGCCCATTGACTGAGTATGAATGACCCGGTTACGGCACCGGTTTGCCGACAGCTTAAAAACCACGGTTTGATAGCAACAAAAAAACGCTGCATGTTTTGCAGCGTTTTTTTGTTGCGGTGGGTGGCTTCTGCGGCATTGAAAACGGCTGTATGTTATGGTAAAATAATACTACAGGCATTTAATCCGCAAAGGTCAGGGCGCACCATGCAGTCTTTTGGAGGGGAAAGCGATGAATAAAAGCGGCTTCGGAAGGACAGAAAAGGTCGGAACTCCGAAGCAGTTACTGTATACGGTTATTATTCTTATATCGGTCGTCGTTATCGGGGTGTGCGTCTTTTTAAAACATTATTCCGCCTACATCGACTCGATCCTTTATGCCGAGCGGCTGAATCAGATGCATGATGTCAGCGTGCAGCTGTTCTCCGGTCTGGAGGACGCATTGGAAAACCATTGGGCTGTAGCCGGGACACAGAGCAAATTTCTGCTTCAGGAAAAGCCTGCAACGGCGGATGAGTCTACGATCTTATCCTCATTGACTGTATGCCGTCGCTCGGTATGATGCCGATCAACTCACTGGCCGCAGCGGACAGCGTGATCATCCCGTCCCAGC
>UQDO01000037.1 GCA_900539855.1 uncultured Oscillospiraceae bacterium | reverse complement strand
CAAACAGGTCTTATTTACTTTTCCCAATCTGTAACACATCATTGACAAACCTACAATGTGGCATATTTCAGAGAATTAGTATAATCGGTTTATTCGCTCCGTTTGGGTCACTTTTCCTGCATGTAAAATAGTGATGCTTATTCAAGCAAAAATTTATGCTGCTATGTATAATGACTTCATCGTAAAGTGATCCTCTGATCCGTATAATCAATATGTTGAAATGTGGCCTTTTTCATGTTTCAAACTTAATCTATGTGAATAAATGAAGCCAGATATGCTCACTTTTGAACAAAGCCACACAGAGGGGAAAACAAGCAATTTTCAACCCTCAGATGTACAAAAACAGGCAGCACCCAACCGAAGCTGAGTGCCGCCTGTTTTGCTGTCCAATCCTACCTAGCAGCTGCCGATTTTGTAGTTTTCTCAAATTACTGTCTTATCGGCACACGGCAAATACTCTGCCCGTTTTTTCTGTTTCGTTTTAATTTGCACGGTGTTCAGCCCGCATTTGCCGGTATCCGGTCTTTATATGTCGCCTTTAATGCTATCGGTGTGACAAAGCTGGTCACAACTATCAGTATCAATATAAACGGCATTATTTCCGAGCCGATTATACCGCTGTCAACGCCCTTTTGCGCGCATACCAGCGCCACCTCGGCACGCGCCATCATGCCGAGACCTATACGGAACGAATCAATTCCGCTGTAGCCGCAGATCTTAGCCAGTGAACCGCAGCCGATTACCTTGCCCACTATTCCGGCAAGTATGAACATTGCCCCGAAAAGCAGCGCATCGCCGGTAAGTCCCGAAAAATTGGCATTAATTCCTATGTTCGCGAAAAACACCGGCGTAAATATCATGTAGCTTATAATGTCGCTGCGGCGGTCGATATAATCCGACTCGCGGTTGCCCGACAGCACAAGTCCTGCGGCAAAGGCACCGGTTATGTCGGCAACGCCGAACCATCGCTCGCTTGCATACGAAAAGAAAAAGCAAAGAGCAAGACTGAATACCGGCAGCATCCTGTGATGCGGATATTTCCGTTCTATTACATCAAACAGCTTTTTGCAGCCAAAGCCGACAACTATGACGAATATGAAGAAAAGCACTGTCTTTAAAAGCACGATCCACGGATTGACGACTTCTGCACCGGCGGTGCCCTTCATTGCAACAGTGAACGACAATACCACTACACCTATGATATCATCAAGTACGGCGGCGGCAACTATGGTGCTGCCCAGCTTTGTGCTTAGCTGTCCGAGTTCCTTTAAGGTTGCGACCGTTACGCTGACCGACGTCGCGGTAAGTATGACGCCGTAAAAAAGGTTGGTAAGCAGGTTTTCCTTTGCAAAGCCGCCATTGAAAAGGCAGGCAGTCAGAAAGCCCAGTCCCATCGGCACAACAACGCCGGCAGTGGTTATTATGACGGCAGGGATGCCGACCGACTTTATCTGCTTGACATCGGTCTCAAGTCCAGCCGAAAACATTATCAGTATAACGCCGATTTTCGCTATGAAGCCGAGTCCCTCAACCGCCGTACCGTTGAGCACCGTTTCTCCCGGTATAAGGCGGATAAGTCCGACCGCAACGCCGGCAAGCAGCATGCCGACGACCCTTGGCAGGCTGAACCTTTCGCAGATCTTTACGAGCACCTTTGAAAGCCCCAGTATGATTGCAAGGGGCAGTAAGACGTCATAATACTCCATATTTGAAACGATCCTTTCCTTAAGGTTGATAAAACAAGCAATTCCGCACTGTATTTGCGGCATCGCATTAGATTTTACCACCGCAAGGTACCATAGTCAATAGCATAATTCGACAAAAATGAGTATCAAAAGAAGGCACAGGCTGACGAGATCCGCCGCAAAATGGCAGCGCCGGGCGCAAAACCGGAAGATCAGCCAAACAAATGAATTATATCGTAACCTACAACTTTTCGATGTCGGCTATCAGGCGGTCGACCTCATCCTCACCGGTCGCCCAACTTGTACAGAACCTGACCACCGTGCCGGAACCGGTTCTTTCCTGCTCCTCAAAAAAATAATTTTTGGAGAGCGCTTCTCTTTGCCTGTCGGAAAGTATCACGAACTGCTGATTTGTAAAGCTTTCGACCCAGAAGGGTATACCCTTTGCTTTAAAGGCATCCTTAATCTTCAAAGCCAGCATATCGGCACGCCGCGCCGCCTCAAAATACTCACCGTTTTTAAGGACAGCGGCAAACTGCAGTCCCAAAAGCCAGCCCTTTGCAAGCACTGCGCCGTTTTGCTTCATATACGCTTTAAAGCGCCGTTTCAACGGCTCTGCCGTTATGACCAACGCTTCACCGAACAATGTTCCGCACTTCGTTCCGCCGAGATAGAATACATCGGCAAGCTGCGCTATATCGCTAAGTGTCACGTCGTTTTGCGGCGACATAAGTCCATAGCTGAGCCGTGCACCGTCTATGAATAAATACATATTGTATTTTCTGCACACTTCGCTTATAGCCGAAAGCTCATCCTTGGAATAAAGCGTTCCTTTTTCGGTCGGGAACGACAAATAGACCATTTTCGGCTCGGTCAGGTACTCCGGCTCACCGCCTTCGTAATATTTCCCTGCAGCTTCGTTTATCTGCCGGGCAGTGATTTTGCCGTCCTTATTTGGCAGCTCCAGTATTTTATGCCCGGTGTTTTCCACAGACGCCGCCTCATGGCAGTTGATATGCCCCGTATCGGCAGCAATGACGCTCTGTACCGGGGACAGTGCCGCCGAGATAACAATAAAGTTTGTTTGGGTTGCCCCCGGCAGGAAGTGCACCGACGCATCGTCCCTTGTCAGGTTTTTTATCATTTTCGAAGCAGCGGAGCACCATTCATCCTCGCCGTAACCGGCAAAGCTGTCGGCGGCGGTGTTTCTCAGAGCGTCGAGCACCGACGGCATGGCGCCGCGGTTGTAGTCGTTGTTGAACCGTATCAAAGTATCCACTTCCCATTATGTTTTAATTTCAGTATACCACAAATGTTTTTCCGATACAATCGGTTTTCCGCTCTTTTACCTGAAGTATTGAACCGGCTTGACAACAGATGTAAAGCCATACAAATAATCCCGACGCCGCTGCGGCAAAACATCCCGTACAAATCAAATTATAAATTTTAGTTTATCTGCGTAATGAAATATTGACAGATGTAGGGAACGAGTCCCAAGTGTCGTTCCCTACAAATGCACTATTAGATTTTCGGTTTCTTGCGCTCATAAACTAAAATTTACAACGCGCGGCAACAAAAGCGGCAGGAGTGTGGCCCCTGCCTTACGATATGCAAATCGGTTTTTATGTTTATTATCGGGCAGCCTTGAATTTTAAAATTTCAACTCTAAATTTCAAATATCGTGCCTGCAAAAATTCAATTTTTCATTTTTTGTACACCGATAAAATAAATATTATCGGTTGTTTTTTAGCATAACGGGCTGCTTGGTTTTTTTGATGTTTTGTGTCTGCTTTTAAAACCCGGACAGAGACAATGCCTCCGCCCGGGTTTTGGTATCTGTAATCGCATACCGCGGCTCAGCTCAGAAGCTGCTGGATGTCTTCCATTATGTCGGACACCGCCCTTGCCGCTTTTGTGGTCTTTTTTCTGAACTTTTTGCTTTTCATGCAAACGCATTTAACCGCCGCCGCAGTCGCCATTCCTGCCGCAAGACCTATGCCCATTCCGCGCATAAAGCACATTGTGTTTTTCATTCTTTCCCCTCCTTTTCTCTTTATATATTTTTAGCCGCGGCGTCTTAAATATTCCGCGCAGCGATTTTATTATTACTTTGGCATAGGCTGACGTGGAAAAATCGCCGCTTTTTACATCAAAAATTACATCTTTGAGGCGTTATCTATTGAAATCGGACACGTTAAATGTTAAAATGAGTTTCGAAAAGCACTTAGGAGAGAGGATGTTTCAATATGAGCCACATCGGAACAAAATGCGTCCAGGAGGGCTACTCGCCCAAAAGCGGCGAGGCGCGCGTTTTGCCTATATATCAAAGCACAACATTCAAATACGAGGACGCCAGGACAATGGGCGATCTGTTTGATTTCAACGCTTCGGGTCACTTTTATACGAGGCTGAGCAACCCGACGGTAGAAGCCGTTGAGAAGAAGATATGCGCCCTTGAGGGCGGCGTTGGCGCTATGCTGACCTCGTCGGGACAGGCAGCAACCACCGCTGCGATACTCACGATATGTAAGGCAGGCGACCACATCGTGTCGTCAAGCTCGATCTACGGCGGCACCTTCAACCTGCTCGGCACAACGCTCGCAAAGCTCGGCATTACCACTACATTCATTTCTCCCGATTCGTCGGATATTGAGATCGAGAGCGCGATAAGACCCGAAACCCGGCTGATATTCGGAGAAAGCGTAGCCAATCCGGCGCTGACCGTGCTTGACATAGAGCGCTTTGCAAAGGTGGCACACAAAAATCATCTTCCGCTTTTTGTTGACAATACTTTCCCGTCGCCGGTCAACTGCCGACCCATTGAGTGGGGTGCCGATGTCGTCCTTCATTCAACCTCGAAATACCTTGACGGTCACGCAATGTCACTGGGCGGCTGCATTGTGGATTCGGGAAATTTCGACTGGACAAAATCGCCGAGGCATACCGATATGTGCGCGCCGGACGAGTCGTATCACGGGCTTGTTTATACCGAAAAGTTCGGAAAAGCCGCCTTTATAGCCAAGGCAAGGGCGCAGATGATGCGCGATATCGGCATGGCGATGTCGCCTATGAATGCGTTTTTGCTGAATGTCGGCATTGAAACGCTGCACCTGAGGATGCCTGTGCACTGCTCAAACGCTCTGGCTGTAGCGGAATTCCTGCTTTCAAACCCGAAGGTTGCGTGGGTGGAATACCCGGGACTCAAAAACAACCGCTACCATGCGCTTGCAGGCAAATACATGCCCGACGGCACCTGCGGCGTCATATCGTTCGGAATAAAGGGCGGCAGAGGGGCGGCTGAGAAGTTCATGGAAAGCGTGCGCCTGGCAGCACCGGTCATTCATGTTGCCGATGTCAGAACCTGCGTGCTGCACCCTGCATCGACCACGCACCGTCAGCTGTCGGATAAGCAGCTGGAGGAATGCGGAGTAACTCCCGACCTTATAAGAATGTCGGTCGGAATAGAATATGTCGGAGATATTATTGCCGATCTTGAAGCAGCTCTTGAAAAATGTTGACCCTTGCCGCATACAAAAACCTGTATGCGGCAAAACTTTATATATGGAGGTCTTACGGATGTGTACTGCAATAAGTTATAATACCGATGAATTTTATTTCGGAAGAAATCTTGATTACGAATTTTCATACGGAGAATCTGTGGTCGTGACGCCGCGAAGATTTCCGTTTAACGGTCTTAAAGATCATTACGCCATGATAGGTATGGCACATATGTGTGACGGTTTCCCTCTTTATTACGACGGCTTCAACGAAAAAGGGCTTTGCATCGCAGGGCTGAACTTCACCGAAAGTGCCGTTTTCGGCAGCGTCAGGGAGGGCTCTGTAAACGTCGCCCAGTACGAACTGATACCGCAGATACTCGGCAGGTGCGCCGATATAAACGAGGTGCGAAAGCTTGCAAAAAATCTCAATATAACAGGCGAGCGGTTCAAGGCAGATATGCCTGCGGCAAGGCTGCACTGGATGATAGCCGACAAAAGCGGCGCGGTCGTGCTGGAGCAGACAGTCGACGGGCTGCATTTATACGACGATCCGGCAGGTGTGCTGACCAACGAGCCGACGTTTCCGGCGCAGCTTGCAGGGCTTAATGATTATATGTCACTGTCGCCGTATCCGCCAAAAAACAGATTTTCCGACGCTTTGCCGCTTTGCGCCTACAGTCGCGGAATGGGAGCCTTGGGACTGCCGGGCGACATGTCGTCAAAATCCAGATTCGTAAGGGCGGCGTTTTTGCGTGCAAACTCGGTATGCGGCAGCGGCAGACTGCCGGGCATAATGCAGTTTTTTCATCTTTTGGGTTCGGTCGAGCAGCAGCGCGGTGCGGTGCGTATGCCGGACGGGCAGTGTGAAATAACAATTTATTCGTCATGCATGGACCCTAAAGAGGGAGCGTATTTGTTTAAGACCTATGACGATATATCGGTCCGGTCGGTAAATCTTTACGGCGCCGATGTGGCAGGAACGCAGCCGACAGCGTATCCGGTAGAGGACCGTATGCAGATAAGGCGACTCAATTGACCGCCACACGGCAGCCGGAACGTGCGGAAATATAAATTTAAGTTTAGCGGTGTAAAACGCAAAAAATTAATTCTACACTTGTAGGGCAGGGGCTTTGCCCCTGCCGCTTTTTATTACCCATATGACGGTAAATTTTAGTTTATAGGTGAATGGTATTCGTATAATTAATTGATAGACGTAAGGAACGAGCCTTGAGTGTCGTTCCTAAATAACAATAGCCGTGTTGTAAACCACACGGAACGACACTTAAGGCTCGTTCCTTACGTCTGTCAGTAAATTAAATCGTATATTAAAACCAAATGTTAAAATTTAATTTGTTGTGGGAAATAACGGCAGAGCCCTGCCCCTGCCCTACGATGCGTCAATTAATTCATTGTTCACTCACACCGCTGAACTAAAATTTATCTTTACCTTTCAACACAGTGGGCGAAGCCTATAATTCTCCTATAATACTTAAATTATACAAAAACAATGCGCGGAGGAAAGACATGTGCTTTCTCCGCGCTGCGTTTTAACATCTGTTGCTTTTTGTGATCTGCCGGTGCGCTTTGGGATCAGTAATGGAAATCGTGCGCCTCGGCAAGCATCATGTCCTTGACCTTCATGAGCCTTGTGCGGCTCGAACGGTCACTTTCCTCCAGCTTCATCGATATGAAACGTATCGTTTCGGTATATCTCGGGATCAGAACATGCTCAAGTGCGTTGACGCGGCGGCGCGTCTTTTCGATCTCGACCGACATGCGCTGGGTCGATTTTTCTATCTCGGCAAGGCGCAGCAGCTTCGGCAGCAGATCACTCATTTTTGCCACAGCCTCGTCAAGCTCGAATGAGGTCGCGGCAAAGCCGTAGGCATAAATATCGGAAGGATCGCTCGTTCTGGTCTTTATATCATAGACCGGAATGTCAACGCTCATGACGTTTTTCGAGGCCACCTCAAGGTATGCCTCCTGCTTTGGATATAAAAGCGCGGCGTCAAGCGCTTCTCCGCTCATGACCGAGCCTGCGAGCGCAAAATGGCTGTTTGCATCGTGAAGCTCCTTTTCGACCTCCTCGCGCAGCTCCTTGTTTTCCCTTATAAGGTCAAGGAACTGGCGCATCAGTTCGTCGCGCTTGTCCTTAAGCAGCTTGTGGCCGCGGACGGCGGTATTTAACTGCTTTTTGAGCCTTGTAAGCTCCATTCTTGTGGGATTTACATTCAGTACCGCCATGCCGGCACCTCCTTTTTTGGTCAGCCCTTGTAGTATTTGTCAAGCATATCGTCGTCTATACGCTTGAGTTCGCTTCTCGGCAGTATCGACAGCAGTTTCCAGCCGATATCGAGGGTCTCCTCGATAGTGCGGTCGGTGTTGTACCCTTGCGATACATACTCCTTTTCAAAGCGGTCGGCAAACTCGGCGTACAGCTTATCGATATCGGTGAGCGCCGCCTCGCCCAGTATCACCATAAGCTCCTTTGCATCCTTGCCGCGCGCATATGCGGCAAAAAGCTGGTTCATGGTGCTGGCATGATCCTCACGGGTCCTGCCCTTGCCGATGCCCTTGTCTTTTAGTCGCGACAGTGACGGCAGAACGTCGATAGGCGGCATGATACCGCGGCGGTAAAGGTCACGGCTGAGTATTATCTGACCCTCGGTTATATATCCGGTAAGGTCGGGTATCGGGTGGGTCTTGTCGTCCTCAGGCATGGTCAGTATGGGTATCAGCGTTATGGAGCCGTCCTTGCCCTTCTGCCTTCCGGCTCTTTCGTACATGGTCGCAAGGTCGGTGTACATGTAACCGGGATATCCGCGGCGTCCGGGCACTTCCTTTCTTGCGGCTGAAACCTCACGCAGCGCGTCGGCATAGTTGGTTATGTCGGTCATTATGACCAGCACCTGCATTCCGAGGTCAAACGCCAGATACTCGGCTGCGGTCAGCGCCATACGGGGCGTTGCTATACGCTCGATAGCCGGGTCGTTTGCAAGGTTTACAAACATTACGGTGCGGTCGATGGCACCGGTCTGGCGGAACGACTCGATAAAGTAGTTCGACTCCTCAAATGTGATGCCCATTGCGGCAAAAACAACGGCAAACTGCTCATTATCCCCGCGCACGGTCGCCTGACGCGCGATCTGTGCGGCAAGCTGTGCATGCGGCAGTCCCGAAGCCGAGAATATCGGCAGCTTTTGTCCTCTGACGAGGGTGTTCAGTCCGTCTATCGCGGACACACCGGTCTGTATAAATTCCTGCGGATAATTTCTCGCGGCAGGATTCATAGGCGTACCGTTTATATTGAGTCTTTTTTCGGGTATAAGCTCCGGACCGCCGTCTATCGGGCGTCCCAAGCCATCAAACACTCGCGACAGCATGTCGGGCGAGACCGACAGCTCCATCGATCTGCCTAAAAAGCGCACCTTGCTTCCGGCAAGGTTGATGCCTGCCGCCGATTCAAAAAGCTGAACCAGCGCGTTACCGCCGTTTATTTCAAGTACCTTGCAGCGGCGCTTTTCGCCGTCGGGCAGCTCTATCTCGCCCAGCTCATCATATTTTACGTTTTCAACATCGCTGACCAGCATAAGGGGACCTGCGACCTCGCGGATCGTTCTGTATTCCTTTGGCATTTCGTTTTCCCCCTTAATCCTCGTCCGGTCTTGCGTTTGCAAGCTCGGTCTCAAGGCGTCCTACTATATCGGCTGCTTCTTCGGCGACCTTGTCCTCGGCAGCATATTTCAGTCTGCCTATTTTTTCTCTTACCGGCATTGCGACTATCTTGTTTATGTCGGCGCCGTCCTTCAAAGCGGCAAGTGCCTTGTCGTAAAACTCCAGAATGACCGTCATCATATAGTACTGCTTGTCAAGCGACGAATATGTGTCGGTCTCGTGGAAGGCGTTCTGATGCAGGTAGTCCTCTCTTATCGAACGGGCTGCCTCAAGCTTCAGACGGTCGGGTGCGGACAGAGCGTCCATACCGACCAGCTTAACTATCTCCTCAAGCTCGGCTTCGTCCTGAAGCAGCGACATTAGTCTGCCGCGCAGCTCCATCCAGTCGTCCTTTACGTTTTCACGGAACCAGTCCGACAGCATATCGGTATAAAGCGAATAGCTGGTGAGCCAGTTTATCGCCGGGAAGTGGCGCTTGTAGGCAAGCGACGAATCCAGTCCCCAGAACACCTTAACTATACGCAGCGTTGCCTGCGATACCGGCTCGGAAATATCACCGCCGGGAGGCGACACGGCGCCAATGACCGACAAGGCGCCCTCGGTCTCATCGCCGCCGTTTACTATAACACGACCGGCTCTTTCGTAGAACTGGGCAAGACGGCTGCCGAGGTACGCAGGATATCCTTCCTCGCCGGGCATTTCCTCAAGACGTCCCGACATTTCGCGGAGCGCCTCAGCCCAGCGCGAGGTTGAGTCAGCCATCAAAGCCACGGTATATCCCATGTCGCGGAAATATTCCGCAATGGTGATGCCGGTGTAGATAGAAGCCTCACGGGCAGCGACCGGCATATCGGAGGTGTTGGCTATAAGGACGGTGCGCTCCATGAGCGAGCTGCCTGTCCTCGGATCCCGAAGCTCGGGGAATTCGTTCAAAACGTCGGTCATTTCGTTTCCGCGTTCGCCGCAGCCTATATACACTATGATGTCGGCGGCAGCCCATTTTGCGAGCTGATGCTGCACGACCGTTTTGCCTGATCCGAACGGTCCGGGAACGGCGGCGACACCGCCCTTTGCTATCGGGAAGAAGGTGTCTATAACGCGCTGACCGGTAACAAGCGGAATGTCAGGCGACAGCTTTTTCTTATACGGTCTGCCGACACGCACCGGCCACCTCTGCATGAGGGATACCGGCATATCGCCCTTTTCGGTCCTTACGGTGCAGACGGTGTCCTCCAAAGAGAAGTCGCCTTCCTTTATGTCGGCAACTACGCCGTCGGCACCTTTTGGCGCCATTATTTTATGCTTTACTATATGTGTTTCATCGACCGTGCCGAGGGTGTCGCCGAATTTTACGGTATCACCCACCGCCACAGCCGGTGTGAAGTGCCATTTTTTCTCGCGGTCGAGCTTTGGTACGTCGACTCCGCGCTCAAGGTTGGTGCCCGATACCTCCATGATCCTTTCGAGCGGTCTTTGTATACCGTCGAATATTGATCCTATAAGTCCCGGTCCCAATTCGACCGACAGCGGCATGCCGGTGCTTTCGACCTTTTCGCCGGGGCCGAGACCCGAGGTCTCCTCGTATACCTGTATGGAGGCTCTGTCTCCGTGCATTTCGATTATTTCGCCTATTAGCTTCTGTTCGCTGACGCGCACCACGTCGAACATGTTGGCGTCGCGCATGCCCTCGGCTATTACCAGAGGTCCTGCGACCTTGACGATCGTTCCGCTTGCCATTTTTATGATCAACCCCTTATTATCCGAAAATAATGTCCGAACCGACCGCTTTTTCGACCGATTCCTTAAGGCGTTCGACACCTATACCGTTGTTTGCCCTGATGCCGGGTATGGGTATTATCGCCGGTGAAAATTCGCCGTCAAAGGCGGATATTTCTTTTCTCAGCAGCGCGGCAAATTCCTCGGTAATGAACAGCACCCCGTAATTTCCGCTGCCGGTTATTTTTTTAAAGCTATCGTGCGCCGACTGCTGGTCGGTGCAGGGAAAAACATCAAGTCCCACCGCGCCGAAGCCCTTTATACTGTCAATATCGCCGAGCACTGCTATTCTAATCATAAAGCTCTCTCAGCCTTTCTCTTATCACGTCAGGATCGGTGCCGGTCCTGATGCCGGTCGCGACCATTGATACCGCCCTTATGACGGCAAGACGCGCTATTATATAGCCTATTATGACCTCCGGACCTATGGTCACGGTCTTGGCTGCCTTTGCCGCCTCCATGAGCCGGTCATCGGCATATTTTTCAAAGCGCGAGGGCGACTCCTTATAGCATTTTACCGCCGCCTCACCGCCAAGCTCCGACCTGCCAAGCCACGAAAGCACAGCCGCCTCGCCCGACTCTGCGGCATCGATAAGACCCTTTGTGCCGTCGTCCTCATATATGGTTTTTTCCAAGAACGACCTGTCCTTGCCCATTTTCGCGGCACGCAGCGCCGTTTTCATATTTTCGAAAAACACCTTGCAGGCGATGTAACGGTGTACCAGGTCGACCGACCGCGACATTTCCATAGACGCCTTCATGCGGCTTTTATCAAGTATTCCGTCAAAAAGCTGCGCGTCAGCCGTTTCGGCAAGGGTCAGATACGCCGCTTTTGCGTCGTCAGCCATGTATTCCGGAAGATCGGAAAACCTTTTCTGCTCGACTGCCTTTATTATGGTATCGGTATCGGTGACTGTGGGACCGAGCATAATATGCCGGTACTCTCTTCCCGACAATATGCCCTTCACAGCCGTTTTAAGATTGTGATAATCGTTATCGAGCATAAGCGGATAAAAGACCGTGATATCGGCAGCCGTTGTCTTGGCATATTCCCAGACTGCGGCGGTCTCATCCTTTATAAGGCGGTCAACATCGGCACCGTCGCCCTTATCGCCCGAGCCGAAGCCCTTGTCACGCAGTGCCGCGGCAAGCTCACCTTGCGACCTTAGCGCCGCAAACTGGTCGATATCCTCGCGTCTTAGCATCGACGCTTCCTTCGCCCTTACGTTACCGACCGAAAATCCCCATGATCGGGACATGTCCTTTGTCACCTCACCTGAATATACTTGCCGAAGCTATCCTAAAAGCTCACGGCTTATGAAATCCTCAAGCTGCTCACGGCGGTCGGCTATCAGCGCGTCAAAACCGCAGTTGTATTCGATGTCACCGTATTTGAGGATAAAACCTCCGCTTATGGTATCATCGCATTTTTCGCTTAAGGTTATATTTTTGTTCGAAAGCAGCTCACAAAAGCTCTGCGGCAGCCGCGCTTTATCGCGGCTGTTAAGCAAAACGGTGCCTTCACCGCCCGTTGCCGCAGCGGTCAGAAGACGCTCTAATACGCCAAAATACCGGTCACACGGCAGCTCGGTCAGATGCTTTTTCAGTGCGTTCACGGTCTTTTCGATCTCGTCGCGCCGGCAGCTTAAAACGGCGCTGCGGACGGAAAGCGCCGCAGCCGATCGGGCGTTTTCGAGCACCCTCTCCGCCTTTTTATCGGCGTCGGCACAAAGCTTCGCTTCCTTTTCACCGGCAGCTTTTTTTGCGGCATCGGTCATAGCCGACGCCTTCGCATTTGCCTCGTCGGCAATGCTTTTCGCCTCTGCCTTTGCGTTATCGAGTATCTGACCGGTAAGCTTTTCACTTGCAGTCATTTTGATTCATTCCTTAACTTTAAAGGTTGATGTTGCCTATAGCAAGCACCGAAAGCAGCGATACTAAGAAGGCAAGAAGTGCGTATATCTCAACCAGCGTGGTCGAGACCATAGCCTTTGAAAACTCCGAAGCCTTCTTTGCCGAAAGGGTGATACCGGCTATTGCGGCTCTGCCCTGAGCTATTGCCGAGATAAGTCCGCCCACACCTATAGGAAGCGCGGCTACGAGGTAGAGCAGTCCCTGCACGGTCGAGACCGATGCGGCATCTCCGCCCAGAACGCCGACATTCAGAAGTATCATGAAGGCGACTATAAAGCCGTAAAGACCCTGCGTACCGGGGAGAAGCTCCAGAACGAGCATTTTACCGAACATCGAGCTGTCCTCAGCCAAGGCACCCATGCCGACCTCGGTCGCACCGCCGACGCCCTTGATTGAACCTATACCTGCTAAAGTAACTGCGATCGCTGCGCCGATAAGCGCCAAAACTACACCCTGTGTCATTGTTTGTTATCCTCCTTGAATCTTGTATATTTACCGTTGTGGGCGAAGGGCATGAATTTGTGTCCGCCGCCCTCGTAAAACTTTGAAAACAGCTCAACATACTGGAGCCTTAATGTGTGGACATAGGAGCCGAGCGCATTGAGCGCGAAGCTGAGCAGATGTCCTGCCGTGAATATGATGATTAGCGTTATCACGCCGAAAACGCCCTTGCCGAACATGGAGCCCAAAAGGTTGAACACCTGACCCATGGCGGCAGTGGTAAGTCCCAGTGCCATAAGGCGCGAGAAGGACATCAGGTCGCCCATGTATCCGGTCACGTCATAAAGACCGCCGAGCCCCGTTATAAGTCCTGCAGGACCTTTGAGCCTTACGCCGTTTCCGACCACCATAAGGGCACCGAATATCGCCGTCACACCGCCGATCGTTTTGAGCACCGGCACCGAAAGACCGAAGCCCACAGCCAAAACGGCAAGTCCCGAAAGTATCACGAGCCAGCTGCCCGTTTCAAATATAGCCTCGGCTACCCTGCCGTGACGGATCGTGTTTATAAGCTTTACCGTAAGACCCGACATTATCATCACAAGTCCCAAAGCAAGGCTCAAAACAAACAGCGCCGTCGCGTTTGCCATGGGGTCAAACGGCCATTTCGGCAGATCCTTGCCGAAATAGGTCCTTGACACGACCCATATGATATCCCCGAAAAAGCTGCCGAACAAAGCGCCCCACAGCATGGTCGATATACCGCAGTACATAAACAGCCGCATGGTCATTTCCATCGGCTTTTCCGGATGGCATTTCTTTATTATGAACAGTGTGCCGAGGAAAAGCAGCAGACCGTAGCCTGCATCGGACAGCATCATGCCGAAGAAAAGATAGTAGAAAAAGCTCATTATCGGCGTCGGGTCGATATCGTCCTTGCCGGGCATAGAGTAAAGCTCGGTCAGCGACGCCGCCGGAGCGGTGAATTTATTGTTTTTGAGTGCCACCGGCGCCTTGTCTGGATCGGCTTCCTCGATTACCACCGCTGCGGTATAGTTGTTCTCTATATCGGATTTTAAGCAGTCAGCGCTTTCTTCGGGTATATACCCCTTTATTATAAAGGTGTTCTTTGAGTGATCGAACGAACCTATGGCGCGGTATTTCTCAGCCCTCGCAGTGAAATAATCGGCGACCGACTGCATGTCCTCAATGCTTCCGGCAAGCTTTTCAAGCCCGGCTTTGAGGTCACAGTCACGCTGATCAAGCGCCGACAGTCTTTCTTCGACCTCACGCAGCTTCTGCGACGGAACCTTCGAGGTCGCCTGCGGAGGCCGCTGGAATTTAAGCGTCCTCAAAGCGCTTTCCATTTCGCTTTTATCCAATTTCGGACACAAAAGGAAAATGCAGGTCTGATTCTCGCTCCGGCTTACCGTTTCGACATAAAAGTCAACATCCGGCGCTGCCGCCGCCACGGTCTCATACAGCTGTTTTTCGTCGAGAGACGTTGGTAACGAGCCTATAAACGCAGAGGTCGAAGCCGTGCCCTGGAACTGCTCCGAGACATCAAGCTTCTGCCACGGCAGCAGGGATGATACCCTTGCCTTCAGCCGGACTTTTTCGGCTGCGTTTGAGTTTATTTCCTGCGATGCATTCAATGCGTCGTGGCAAAGCGACATTATGTCTGCACTGCGTTCGGTGATGTCGCGGTACTGCTCATCGGTTATTATTCTTCTGCCCGAGAACGACTCAAGCAGACCCTTTTTCTTTTTATAGTAAGGCTCCAGCACCTTTATAGCCTGATCGGCAGCCTCAGCGCTGCGAAGAAAGCTGCGTGCCGCCGATTCAGTATCGGGTCTTACAAATCCGTTTTCGGGGTCCTCCTCCTTAGAACGGCTTATATCGACGACGCCGAGCCGCTGCAGATGTTCAAGCAGCGGTTTGCGTTCACGCCTCAGCGCAAACACGGTGACGTTCATCATTTTTACCTTTGCCAAGAAATATCACCTCATTTCTGCGGTAATTATAAATTTTAAAAACCGGTATTTTAAATCAGGAAATCAATATTTTAACGGCGGCTGCCACTACGGCTTCACGCTTACCTTCGGCGTCACTCTTCAGCTTCGAGCAGATGTCTTCCGCCTCGTTCTTTGCCTTTAAAATATATTCTGCCGCTTTATTTGCCGCCTTTTTTAAGGCGTCAGCCTCATATGCCGCGGCTCTGCCCACCGCCTCTTTATCGAGCGCGTTGCATTCGTCCGCCGCCTTTGCGGCTCTTTTCTTTGCGTCCGCCTTTGCAGCCGCTATTATATCGGCTGCCTCAGCCTCGGCTTTTCTTATAAGTTCGACCGTTTCAAGTGCCATGAGGGGAGCCTCCTTTTTTGCTTCTACTGTATAATATTATACTATCGGTGCCGTTTTATCAAGATGTTTTTTAATGTTTTTGCCCGACCTTCGAAAACTTAAAAAGCAGCGCCGTTTTTATGATACTACCCGAATGACCATCCTTATTCAATAGACAAAAACCGTACTTTGTCTGAAATTTAGTCGCAAGTAGCCGTTTGTAATAAAAGACTATTGCTTTTTTGGCGATAAAAGCGTAAAATAAACAGTAATGGCTCATAGTATTTATATGTAATTGTTGATAGGCTGAAGAAAGGGGCGCCGGTATGTTCACTACCGTTTCCGGAATGAAGATCTATTATACCGAGCAGGGCAGCGGCGTGCCGGTTCTGCTGCTGCACGGCTGGGGCGCCTCGTCGGAGTCGTGGAGGGGCGTTATGTCCGTGCTTTCGGATAAGTGCCGCCTTGTAGCGCCCGATCTGCCGGGCTGCGGACAGTCGGATCTGCCGGAAAAACCGCTCTGCATCAATGATTATCTCGCGTTTGTTTTGGATTTCTGCGCCGCGGTGGGGCTTGAAAATCCGATACTTATAGGTCACTCGCACGGCTGCAGGATAATAATGAAGCTGTGCGGCACCGGTCTTATGACTCCGCCTAAGATAGTCATGATAGACGGTGCAGGGCTAAAGCCGCGTTTCAGCCTTAAAAAGCAGATGAAAATATGCTTTTTCAAGGCTGTGAAAAGGGTGCTTACTCTGCCGGGACTGAAGGGCAGGACCGAAGGGCTGCTAAATAAAGCCCGCTCGCATTTCGGCTCCGCCGACTACACTTCGGCTCCCGAGGTAATGCGGCAGACCATGGTAAGGCTTGTCAACGACGATATGACGCCGTATGTTGACGGGATAAAGGCACCGACGCTGCTTATCTGGGGCGACTGCGACACCGCAACACCGCTTTATATGGCTGAAAAACTTGAAAAGCTGATACCCGATTGCGGACTTTGCGTTATAAAGGGCGCCGGTCACTGGTCGTTTGTCGAACGTCCGGGCGAGGTGCTGCCGATACTTAAAAATTTCATCCCGTAACCAAAAATAAGGTGATACTTTTATGCAGGATACCGTAATGATAACGGCAGCTGCGGCAGTCGCCGCGCTGTCTTCACTGCCGATAATCACAAGGCAGTTTCAGATGCTCCAGCAAAATTCCTATTTTGCAGTAAGATATTTAAGGTGGTACAAGGGTGCCTTCGGCGTGAAAACGGCGGCAAGGCTTATAATAGCCCTGCTCTCGGCGGCAGCGGTGCTGCTCTGCACCGGCAAAGCGGCAACAGCCGCCCTGTCGGCGATAATGCTGCTGCTCTGTTTTTTTGCCGTATATTCCCTGCGGCTTGATCGCCGCTCGGTAAAGCCGCTTGTCGTCACCGCCCGTGTAAAGCGCATGTATGCGGCGGCAGGGGTGCTGTTTGCCGCACTCTTTGCCGTGTCGGTTCTGACCGGCGGCAGCTGCAAAAAAATATTTGCGGCGACAGCGGTCTTTTTGGCGCTCTGCCCCGGACTTACAACGCTTTTTGTGCTGTTTATAATGAAGCCGGTCGAAAAAGCGATATCTAACCACTACATCCGTGACGCAAAGAGGATACTCGCCTCGCAAAAGGGGATGCGTATCATAGGCGTTACCGGCAGCTATGGCAAGACCAGTACAAAATTTATTCTGGGCAGGATACTGTCCGAAAAATACAACACCCTCATAACGCCCGAAAATTACAACACTCCGATGGGCATTGTCATAACGGTCAGGAAATTTCTGCGTCCGCAGACCGAGGTGTTCGTATGCGAAATGGGAGCTAAGCGCAAAGGCGACATTGCGGCTGACTGCGACATCGCCGAGCCGTCGATGGGCATTATAACCTCGGTAGGTCCCCAGCATCTTGATACCTTCGGCAGCATCGAAACGGTCGCCGATACGAAATTCGAGCTTGCCGACCGCGTTGAGAAAAACGGCGGCGTCACCGTGCTTTACGGCGACAACGATATTATCGCGAAAAGGAAGGACAAATACAATTCCTTTACCTACGGCGCGGGCGACTGCGACTGCAAAGCCACTAATATTTCCTATTCTCCCGAGGGGCTGTCGCTTACCGTGACCTGCGGCGGCACAAAAATAGACCTGCGCTCAAGGCTTCTTGGTTACAACAACGCAATGAACATAACCGGCGCCGTGGCTGTCGCTCTTAAAATGGGCGTGCCGCCCGAGCAGATAGTCTATGCCGTATCGACATTGAAGCCGGTCGAGCACCGGCTGGAAATGAAACCGTATATCGGCGGATCGACGCTGATAGACGACGCCTACAATTCGAACCCGGAAGGGTGCCTGTCGGCGCTTGAGGTGCTTGCCGGATTTGAAGGCTTCAAAAAAATACTTGTCACCCCGGGTCTTGTAGAGCTGGGCGAGAAAGAGTATGAATGTAACAGAAAGCTCGGTGAGGCTGCCGCTGCGTCAGCCGACATAATAATACTTGTAGGCGAAAAGCGGTCGCTGCCGATAGCCGAGGGCGTGCTGTCGTCGGGGTTTCCCGAGGACGCACTGCACACGGTGCCGTCATTTGCGGCGGCAAGGGAGCTGTTCTCACCGCTTTGCGATAAGAACACGGTCATAATGTTTGAAAACGACCTTCCCGACAACTATCTTTACTGATAAAACCAGCCGTACACCGGCGGAAAGCGAGTAAATTTTTATGAAAACAAACGTTGCAGTAGTATTCGGCGGACGCTCGGTCGAGCATGAGATCGCCATAATATCGGCAGTCCAGGCAATGGCAAGCATGGACCGCGAAAAGTACGACATCTACCCGGTTTATATGAACAAAAACGGGGTTTTTTACTCCGGTGAGGCGCTTTTTGACATCGACACCTTCCGTCACGCCGAAAAAATAACTGCGCTTTGCGACCGTGTGGCGCTTGTAGCAGGCGACGGCGACGGCAGAGCAAAGATAGAGTATCTCAAAGGCGGACTTTTCCGTAAAAAAGCGGTGAGCATAGATGTCTGCTTCCCCATTGTCCACGGTACGAACTGTGAGGACGGCTCGGTCGAGGGCTTTTTCGAGACGATAGGTGTGCCGTATGTCGGCTGCGACGTCATGTCGTCGGCAATAGGCATGGACAAGGCGCTTTTCAAGAACGTTCTGCATGACTGCGGTCTGCCGGTGCTGCCTGCCGTAGTGTTCGGCGCAAGGTATTTTTCGGCTGAACGCGATAAAGCGCTCGAAAAAATCAAGGAAAAGATCGGTTTTCCGGCGATAGTAAAGCCGGCAAATTTAGGGTCAAGCGTCGGCATATCTAAGGTCGGCGATGAAAACGAGCTTATTGCGGCTCTGAACCTTGCATTTTCGTTTTCCGACCGCGTGCTTGTCGAGCACGCGATAGAATCCTTACGCGAGATAAACTGCTCGGTTCTCGGCGACCGAAACGATTGCGAAGCTTCGGCGCTTGAGGAGCCGGTCATGCACGACAAGATACTGTCGTATGACGACAAGTACCGCTCCAATGCAAAGAGCAGCGGCTCAAAGGGCATGGCGTCGCTCAGCCGCAAGCTGCCTGCCGATCTGCCGGAGGAAAAGGCGGAGGAAATAAAGAAAATAGCGGTCGAGACCTTCCGCTGCATAGGCGCCGCAGGCGTTGTAAGGATAGATTTCCTCATGGATACGGCGGATAACGACAAGGTATATGTAAACGAGATAAACACCATCCCCGGTTCGCTGGCGTTTTACCTGTGGGAGGCTGCCGGCGTAAAATATCCCGAGCTTATCGACCGCATGATAGCGCTTGCCTTCAAGCGTCAGCGTGAGCGCGAAAATCTCATGTTTACGCTCGATACCAATATACTTAACGAAAGCAGCTTCGGAGCCAAAGGCTCCAAGGGCAAGCTCGGATGATGAGCCTCTTTGATAAAATACTGCCAAAGGGCGACCCTGCGCTGCCCTCCGTAAGGCAGAAGGGCGTACTGCTCGGCGGCGTGTTCGGCATTGTATGCAATCTTGTTTTATTTGCAATAAAGCTTGCCGCCGGTATGCTGTCAGGCTCTTTGTCTATAACGGCGGACGCCTTCAACAACCTGTCGGACAGCGGCTCGTCGGTGGTCACCATGCTGGGCGTGAAAATAGCCTCCAAGCCTGCCGACAGCGAGCACCCGTTCGGTCACGGCAGAATGGAATACATGTCGGCGTCCTTTGTGTCGGCGCTTATAATCGTTGTTGCACTCAGACTGTTCGGGGAATCGGTCGGGAAGTTTAAAAACCCGGAAACGCCGGAGGGCGGCGCGCTCATATTTGCAATCTTAGCGGTGTCTATAGCCTTAAAGCTCGTAATGGCTGCCGTCATGCGAAAAATGGGCAAAAGGTTTAATTCCGAGGCGCTGCTCGCCACGTCGTCCGACTCGCTGGGCGACTGTGTCACTACCGGAGCGGTGCTGCTTGTGTCGGTCGTCTGCTTTATTTTCGGCGATGGCAGCGTCACAAAGTATCTTGACCCGATAGCCGGTATTTTGGTGTCGGTGTTCATCCTTATATCGGGTCTCAAAAGCCTTAAGGAGACGCTTGACCCCCTTATCGGCATGGCGCCCGACCCGGAAATGATAAAGAAAATAGAAAAAATAGTTTTGGAGCACCACGGAATCATAGGTATGCACGACATGATAGTGCACAATTACGGACCGGGCAGAAGCTTTGTATCGCTTCATGCCGAGGTGCCTGCCAACGAAAATTTCCTTGACTGTCATGAGGATATAGACCACCTTGAGCGCGAGATTGCCGAAAAGGTCGGTGTTTCTGCGGTCATACATATGGACCCGATCGTTACCGACGACGAAACGGTAAACAGCGTTCGGGCGGAGCTGAAAAGCCGCATAGCAGAGCTTGTACCGGGCATGACCATGCACGATTTCAGAATGATAAAGGGAGAAAAGCAGAGCAATCTGATATTTGACGTTGTGGTGCCTGACGGGTGCAAACTGTCGGGCGACCAGATAAGGTCGGCGATCGGCGCTCTGGCGCGTGACATTGACAAAACCTATTGCTGCGTTATCACCCTTGACGAGGATTATTCCGGCGGACAGATTTAATTAAATGCACAAAAAGCTATATAAAGACCGCGGCGAAGATACAGTATCCTTGCCGCGGTCTTAGTGCATCCGCGCGGATAAATTTTAGTTTATAGGTGTACAAAAAACAAATGGCTAATTGAATTTTTGTAGGGAACGAGCCTCGAGTGTCGTTCCGCGCGGTTTCATTAGGTTTTAAGGAACGACACTCGAGGCTCGTTCGGCTCAGTCTATCAATTAATTATACGAATACCATTCACCTATAAACTAAAATTTACCGGTATAAATAAAACCGGCTTACGACGCATCCCGGACAAATGCCTGTGCACTTGACAGCGGTGTCACTTGTGGGGTATACTTTATCTGATAATTTTTACCGCTTATAGCGCCGCCGCAAAAGAGAAAAATAAATAAAAACCTGTTGGGAGCGACGGATCATGGATACTGTAAGCGCGTGGAACACATTTGTTTTGTCCGGCAGCGTTGCCGATTATCTGAAATATAAACTCGAAATACGGGACTCTGACAAAAGGGAGCTGACACATCTTGAAATTTTCGACCGACGGACTGGTGATACGGACTGTAAACGTCGGTGAAAGCGACCGCGCGGTGACCGTACTGACCCGCGACCGCGGACTGATGAGCGCCTTTGCCACGGGAGCCAGAAAACAGAACAGCAAAAACGGAGCGGCAACCTCGCTGCTGACATATTCCGATTTTACCGTTTCAAAAACCAAGGACACCTGCCGCATAACCGATTCCGAAACGCGCGAGGTGTTCTTCGGTCTGCGCGGCGATATTATGAAATACGCCCTTGCGCAGTACATATGTGAGCTGTGTCTCGTGCTTGTCCCCTATGATGTTGAAGACAGCGAAACGCTGCGGCTGGTGCTCAATTCGCTTTATTATCTGTCGTCAGGAAAGCTCGGCGTGTTTTCTGTAAAGGCTGTGACCGAGCTGCGGCTTATGTCGGTCGCGGGCTTTATGCCCGAGCTTAGCTGTTGCAGACACTGCGGCAAAGAGTCGGCTGACAAGTTTTATCTTGATACCGTCGGCGGTGAAATCGTCTGTAAGGATTGCTGCCGGGAAGGCGCCGGGCTTATAGAGCTTGACCGCACCTCGCTTGCCGCGGCAAGACATATTATTTATTCTCCTCTCGACAGGCTTTATTCGTTTTCACTGCCCGAAAACGCCGCAAATTATTTAAGCCGCGTCACCGAGCAATACCTTTTGTCGCAGACCGCGCACAGGTTCAAAACTCTTGATTTTTTTCACGGAATATCATCCCCTTCATAAAAGGAAAAGGTTTAAAAAATGGAACAAAATATTATTCATTCAAATGTATTGGAGCTTGACAAGGTGCTGTCCCGTCTTGCGTCGCGCGCTGCGCTTGACGATGCAAAGGCGGCGGCATTGGCGCTTGTCCCCTCAACCGATGAGGCGACCGTAAACGCGCTGCTTGCCGAGACCGACGACGCATATAAACTGATGGCCGGCTTCGGCTCGCCGTCGTTCGGCAGCGCCTCCGATGTTTCGGGAGCGCTGCGCCGTGCCGAGGCAGGCGCCGCCCTTTCATGCGCCGAGCTTCTTAAGATCGCCGAGGTGCTGCGCGTTGTGCGTTCGCTCAAGGAGTGGCACTCACACTGTGAAAATTCATCGTCGCCAAGCATCGACGGATATTTTGCGGCACTTGTCACCAACCGATATTTTGAGGACCGCATAGGCGCTGCGATAGTGTCGGAGGACGAGCTCAGCGACAACGCATCGCCGGCACTGCACGACATTCGCCGGAAAATACATTCGTCGGAATTAAACGTCCGCGACCGGCTTGAAAAAATGGTGCGGTCGTCCTCCATGTCAAAATATCTTAGGGACGCGATAATCACTCAGCGTGACGGAAGATACTGCATACCGGTAAGGGCGGAATACCGTTCCGAGGTGCCGGGGCTTCTCCACGACACATCATCGTCTGGCGCCACACTTTTTATAGAGCCGATGGCGATAGTCGAAATAAACAACGCCATAAGGGAGCTGCTTTCCAAAGAAAGCGAGGAGATCGAGCGCATACTGCTCGAGCTGTCGGGCGAGGCGGCAGGATTTGCCGAAAACATCAGGACGTCCTACTCGGCGCTCGTGTCGCTGTCTCTCATTTTTGCAAAGGCGTCACTGGCGTTCGATATGCAGGCAAGCAGACCGCAGATAAATACGGACGGCTTGATATACCTCAAAAACGCGCGTCATCCGCTGCTCGACCGCAAAAAGGCGGTGCCGGTAACCATACCTTTGGGCGGCGATTACGATACCCTTATCATAACCGGTCCCAACACCGGCGGTAAGACCGTTACAATAAAAACGGTCGGACTGCTGACCCTCATGACCATGTGCGGACTGATGATTCCGGTGTCCGACGGCAGCTTTGTCTCGGTCTTTGACAACATACTTGCCGACATCGGCGACGAGCAGAGCATAGAGCAGTCGCTCTCTACCTTTTCGGCACACATGAAAAGGATAGTGACAATTTTGTCGGCGGCAGACACCCGGTCGCTTGTGCTGATAGATGAGCTTGGCGCCGGCACGGACCCGGTCGAGGGTGCGGCGCTTGCGACGGCGATACTTGAAGAGCTGCGCCAAAAAGGCGCAAAGATAGCCGCGACCACGCACTACGCCGAGCTCAAGACCTACGCGCTTGAAACGCCGGGAGTCTGTAATGCAAGCTGCGAATTTGACGTGGCAACGCTTATGCCGACCTATAAGCTTATAATCGGTATGCCAGGCAGATCAAACGCCTTCGCAATATCGCAAAGGCTGGGGCTTGATGCCCACATAATCGACCGCGCAAAGGCACTTGTCGACGATGAGGACGCACGGTTCGAACACATTGTTGCCAAGTTGGAGGACAAGGTAAGGTCTGCCGAAAGCGACCGCGCCGAGGCAGACCGGCTGCGGTCACAGCTGATACAGGAAAAGGCGGAGCTTGACCGCCGTCTGCATGAGGCGGACATGCTGCGTGAAAAGGCTGCCGAAAAGGCACGGGAACAGGCGTCGGCGCTTGTTGACAAAGCAAGGAACGAGGCGGAAAGGCTGCTTTCCGAAATGGAGTCCCTAAAACGCAGCGAAACCGATGCGAACGAGCGCATACGCAAGGCGCGCGCGGCGTTTAAAAGCGGTGTCGGCAGGATGCAGGACGCAGCCGATCCGGTAAATGACAACGGAAACGGCGGATATGTTCTGCCGCGCAGCCTCAAAAAGGGCGACAGAGTTGAGCTTATCGATATAAGAAAGCAAGCCGAGGTGCTCGAGGATCAGACCGGCGACGAGGTGCTCATCCTTGCAGGCATAATAAAAACAAGGGTGCCGGCATCAAGGCTGCGCCTTATCGATAAATCGAAAGGTACGCCTGCCAAAACGCGCACCATGAGGCGCTCCGCAGTGCCGGAGAAAACGGTGCGGACGGCAAAGTCCGAGATCGACATACGCGGACTGACCGGCGACGAGGCGGCGCTTGAGCTTGACCGGTTTATAGACAATTCGGTCATGGCAGGGCTCAGCACCGTGTGGATAATACACGGCAAGGGAACCGGCGCGCTCAAAAAAGCGGTCAGGGATTACCTCAAATCAAACAAAAGCGTTGTGTCATTCAGACCCGGCGTATACGGCGAAGGCGAGGACGGCGTGACGGTAGCGGAACTGGCTTAATATAGGGTATCAGAATTTTCGGTTACAGTCATAATATTACAATCTCAAAAAGTCGGCGAAGGAATATTTCTTCGCCGTTTTTCGGCCCCTTAACCGGTTCACGATACTGCCGGACAAAAACCGCAGCACGGCATGTGCAGGTCACACAACCGCAATAAATTTTAGTTTATAGGTGAATGGTATTCGTATAATTAATTGATAGACGTAGG
>UQDO01000036.1 GCA_900539855.1 uncultured Oscillospiraceae bacterium | reverse complement strand
CACGGAAGTTAAGCTCATTTGCGCCGAAAATACTTGGCTGGTGACGGCCCGGGAAGATAGGTAATGCCGACATAAGAGATAGCCGTTTAAGATACCTTAAACGGCTATCTTAAAAGAAAAAGAAAACACAAAAAGCAAAGCAAGACAAAACAAAACAAGATATTCCTCAATAGCTCAGTCGGTAGAGCAACGGACTGTTAATCCGTGGGTCGTTGGTTCGAGTCCAACTTGGGGAGCCAGAAAAAACTCCTTGAGATTTCTCAAGGAGTTTTTTCAGTTATATTCGCCTTCGGCGAGTTATATTGCTTCGCAGTGATATTTAGGCTACGCCTAAGTGATATTGCCCTTCGGGCAGTTAAGGGCGAATATAATATCACTGAAACTGTAAGGTTTCAATATCACTTTCACGAAGTGAAAATATCACTCTGTGCGATAGCACAGAATATCACTAACAACTTGCAACTTCACCGCTTTTATGCTTTAATACACTTAGGGCGGTGATTTTATGAAAAAGTTATCAATTGTTTTTATGTGTTTGGCGATTATTTTTTCTTTAGTTGCTTGCTCAAATAATGTTGAGTTTACGGAAATCGAAAATAAAACTATTTTAGCAACCGACGGCACGGAATATACTTTTGTCGGTAACGAGGGTAGAGTTTGGTGCTTTGGAGAATTGGAGTTCATCGGTCACGTAAAGGGAGAGAAAAAGACCTTTGTTCATCTTACCAATAAGATAAAAACAGGAATGTATTCTGTTAATGATAGTAAAGATGTGTTAGTAAGATATTTTCCCGACAATGAGTTTTCCGCTGTGTATGTAAAGTCCGAATTGCTGAAAACGGAAGTCTCCCTTGATAATTGTATTAGATTTGAGTTTGTAAAAGGTTCTCTTTTTAACGATAAGATAACAACAATCTCAAACAAAGGAATTACTGAATGCGAACAGTTTCTTAACGAAATTAAAAGTGGACAAAAGGCTAAAGATGCTGGACTGTTTGATTTAGTAAAGCAACCTGACGGTACGTTGAAGAATTGTTATGTTTACGGGTATGTTTGTGGAGTTGTACAGGACGATATCAATATAGTTATTCCTTTGGAAGTAATGTCATTTGACGATAAGGCATATTCAATTAAAATCAATGATATAGAATATGTTTTAGCTCATGAATGGATTGATAAATTGATGAGCAAGTAATTCTATGAAATCAGAATGAAAATCCGTTTAATTAAGAGAAAATCCTCGGTTTTCGTACAGTTCTTTTTCGGACACGAATGACAAAGATCCCGTCCACTAAAGTGGACGGGATCTTTACTTATTACTTTTTCACTATTCACTCTTCACTTGTTGATCTTCTTTGCTTTTATAGGGATCCTTTGAAAGTAATAAGTGATAGTGAAAAGTGAAAAAGTGCGGTGTCGGCTTCGCCGCCGATCGCGCAGATGCTGAAAAAGCACTTAAGCATAAAGCTTAAGTGCTTTTTTATTTGTATACTATCCTGACTTGTGCTATTTCGTAGAAAAGAATAGGATCCGAGGCGAGCGGAGCATGCCGGGCAATTTATGCGAGCACCGCCGCTTCTCTGTGCGCAGCAGTACTTCATGAAACAAATCTTGCTGTGTCATTTTGTCACGCAGCGCACTTCATTAAAGGGAAATCAACAGTACGCTTGTTTAGGCAAAGAACTTGAGATTGACGGCACGCATTTTTTCAAATAAAGAATGAGGTAGGCTTAATACATTATAAACACTAAAGATATCTCGCAGTTCATTTTATAACATTTGTTTTATATTTTCTTTTTTGATATAGCAGTTTCCCTTTTTAACATAAAGTATGTGGAAATCGTTTCTCCCGAACTCTCTGATGACCGTGTAATCGTCGGCTGTGTGCTCGCTTGATGAGATCAAAAGAATGTGTGACGAGCTTTTTGAGGTCAACAAGGACTATTTAAAAGGATATAAATGATACCGTGTTACCCGGCTTTTATCACAAATGCCGGCTTCCGGTGATCAAAGGTGAGGGGATAAAGGCTGCCGCCCGTTTTGTCGGGCGGCAGTTTTTTGATTTAAAGTTTATCTGATTTTAAATTTCCGGCACCCTCGTCAGAGGAAGGCAAAAAATTCATCTGCCTTTATACAGATAAACTAAAATTTATTGTTATATATGGGCGTAAAAATTAGGCAGGAGTGGGGTCCTGCCATGCGAAGTGCAAATCGGTTTTTATGTTTATTATCGAGCAGCCTTAAATTTTAAATTTTCAATTTTCAATTTCGATTGTCGTTCCCAAACGGCGTGCCTGATAATTATTTATATGAAAAATCTCCGAAAAAACGCAAAAAACACTTGACAAACTCAACATATCATTGTATTATCGTGTTAGAACAGTGAAAAATGCGGAAGGAGATGTGTAAATGGACTGGGGCTTGGATAAGGACAGACCTATTTGTCCGCAGCTGTGCGAAATAATCTGCGTGAAGATCGCGTCTGGTGAAGTGAAAGCCGGCGACCGCCTGCGTTCGGTGCGCGAGCTGGCGGTTGAAGCCGGCATAAATCCGAATACTGTGCAAAAAACCTATGAGGAGTTGGAGAGGATGGGGCTTATTTATTCGGCGCGCGGCTCCGGATGGTATGTCGGGGACGACACCTCCGCCGCAAAAAAAGCGGTTGAGGATCTGGTGACCAGCAAAACGTCTTATTATTTCAGCGAGATGAAGAAAATGGGCTTTGATATGGAGAGCACTAAAAAATATGTGGAGGAATGGGGTAAATGAGCGAGGTTGTACGGTGCCAGGGTCTTACCAAGAAGTACGGCGGTCTGATAGCGCTCAATTCGGTAGATCTCAGCATTGAAAGCGGTAAAATAATCGGTCTGCTCGGTCCGAACGGTTCGGGCAAGACCACACTTATAAAGATCATAAACGGTCTGCTTACCCCGACCTCGGGCACGGTGACCATTGACGGCGACCTGCCCGGTATCGCCACGAAAGCAAAAATATCATACCTGCCCGACAATAATTATCTAAATTCATGGATGACGGTGGGGCAGATCGTGGACATGTTCCGCGATTTTTACGACGATTTCAGACCGCAGCTTGCGTATGAAATGCTGGCAAAGCTGGGCATTACGCCTGAGGTCAGGCTCAAGACCCTTTCGAAGGGAAACAAGGAAAAGGTGTCCCTTATACTTGTAATGAGCCGCAACGCAAGGCTTTATGTGCTTGACGAGCCTATCGCCGGGGTTGATCCTGCGACGAGGGACTATATAATTTCCACCATTATAAACAACTACAATCCCGAGGCATCGGTGCTGATTTCCACACACCTTATATCGGATATCGAGCAGGTGCTTGACGAGGTCATATTCATAAGCAACGGACGCATCATGCTCAAGCGTTCGGTCGACGATATCCGTGCCGAAAACGGCAAAAGCGTCGACGAGCTTTTCAGGGAGGTGTTCAGATGGTAGGCAAGCTGTTTAAGTATGAGATGAGAGCCTATGCGAGAACGCTCCTTCCGATTGAGATGATACTTATTGCTGTAGGCTTTCTTACAAGGTTTATCGCATTTTTCGAAAACGATACCGTGGTGTACGGTATAGTCAGTATATCGTCATATATACTGATGTTTGCCGCCGTAGCCGTGACACTGGTAATGACAATGGCGGTAGCTGTTATGAGGTTTTATAAAAATCTCTTTACCGCCGAGGGGTACCTCAGCTTCACGCTTCCCGTGACGCCTGCCGCACATATAGCAGCAAAGCTTCTTGCAGCCCTTGTTTTCTGCGTGATATCGGCGGTGTGCGTTGCGATATCGCTGTCGGCAGCGACTATGGGCGAGCTGTTTGTTGAGATACTCAAATTCATCGGATTTATGTCGGGCAAATATTTCGAACGCTTCGGCGTGCACGGAGTCTTCTACATAGTAGAGGGATCGCTGCTTGCAGCCGTTTCCATAACAAAATCGCTGCTGGTGTTTTACCTTTGCATATCGCTCGGACAGCTGGCTAAAAAGAACCGCGTCCTGGCGGCATTCGGCTATTACTGCGCCTACATATTCATAATCCAGATAATAGGCACCTTCTTTATCATATTCTTCACAAGCGTCGTCGACGCGATGCCTAATTTCATAGCGGATCTTTTCAACTGGTTTTACGAATATCAGTTTTTGTCTAAACACGTTATGATGCTGCTCGGCATCTTTTTCACGGGAATAATTTCGCTTGTATATTTCCTGATTATAAGATTCATAATCAGCAAAAAGCTCAATCTTGAATAGGGGGTGGGAGTATGAAAGGGATTATCAGAAAATCGGGCGCGTTTGTCCTTTGTGCGGCGCTGATACTTACTCTTTGCTCGTGCGACTGGCTTGATGACAAAAAGGCAGGGCACGCCGTCTGGAAAACAGGCAAGCATGAGACGATACTGTTCGACGATACCGAATACCGGCTGCTTGAAATAAAGGGCAATAAGACTCCCATTATGCCGCGTTCGTATGTCGGGGAATACAACAGTCAAAATTATGTGACCGACGACGATGTCCCGGTTCTAGCGGCGGAAATGTACGGAACGAGGTTTCAGTTAAGCTCGGACAAATCGCTTATCAAGGTCGGCGACAAGTACTACGCGAGGAAAAACAAATATGACGGCTATGCCGCTGCAGCAAAGAAAACCATAACCGACCGTTACGGATTTTATTATAGCTCTTCAAATCCGGAGCTGATGAAAGATATTCCGATTATGAACGGCATTGAAACCACTGTCGCCGACGGCGACGCCGGCTTTGCGGTCTTAAGCTCCAAGTTCTCCGAGATGATCGATGATATAAAGGTAAATCCGCTGGAGAACCATGTATCTTCAAGATTTCAGGAAAGCTCTTTCAATTACTGTATGCAGTTTGTTGCGTGCGACAGAAACGGAATGATGTGTGCCGGTAAGGCATATACGCTGCTCTCTGACGGCTATAAATATTTCCTCCGCAGGGAGGACAAAGGAGATGTCCCGGTCTACTACTATATGTCTCCGGATGATACGGAGTACATCATATATCTTTACGAAAAGCTTGCAATTCAGGGCGCACGGCTTCCCGAGGTTTATTAAAGCCCCGTTTTTAAAATTCAGATAACAAGTATTTCCTCTTTTAAGAATGTCGCTGCCGGAAGGGTTCGCCCTTCCGGCAGCGGCATTTTAAGCATTTAGTAACATTTGACTGATTGAATTTAAATATAAATTATGATACAATACTTGAAAACGCCCCAAGGAGGCAGCAATGGCAACAAAAATTTCACAACAAAGGGAGGCTGTAAATTTAAGCAGCCCCGATAATAAAGACAACGGCAAAAAATCCGGCTTCGGCACTAAAATAAAGGCGGTACTGAGCTTTCTTGACCGGCACGCGTGGCTGCAATGCATTGTATTAGGCATTTTAGGCAACCTCACCGTCGAGTCGCTCAGCCGGCATTCGCTTATAAAGGGTCTTGTCCACATGTTCACAAGTCCCGCGGTGTTTTTGTTCAATGCGCTCATAATCACAGTCTGCCTTTCGCTGTGCACGCTGTTTCGCCACCGCTACCAGCTGATGCTCTGCTTTGGCGTCCTCTTCATCGGCTTCGGCATTACAAATGCCGTCATACTTGCGATGAGGGTCACGCCCTTCGAATGGGTCGATCTTCAGATAGTAAAGCTGAGCCTTTTGAAGGTCTACCTTGAGCCGTGGCAGGTGCTGGTGATAGTCGCGGCGTTTGCGGCGGTGATCGCAGGAGTGGTGATCTTCTTTATAAAGGGACCGAAAACGACCGTAAAGCTTCTTAAAAACGCGATAGCCACAGTCGTTTTTGCGGCGGTGCTTTTCGCAAGCCTTTTTCTGTTCCGCAGCACCGGAATACTTTTGTCTGATCACGTTAAAAACATACATAACGCATATTACGACTACGGCTTTAACTACTGCTTTATGTGCAGCGTTTTTGACGTCGGTATCGACAAGCCGTCGCAGTACGACAAATCGGATATAAATAAAATAACCACCGAGATAAACGACGCCGCCCAAAACGCCGGGGCGACCGCAAACGACGATGTCAATGTAATATTTTTGCAGCTTGAGTCGTTCTTTGACGTAAACCACCTGTCGGATGTTTCCTATTCCGAGGATCCGCTGCCCAATTTCACAAGGCTGCAAAAGGAATATTCCTCCGGATACATAACCGTGCCGTCGATAGGCGGCGGTACCGCGAACACCGAGTTTGAGATCATATCCCAGATGTCGCTGAATTATTTCGGCGTGGGGGAATACCCGTATAAGACGATACTAAAAAAGCACCCGAGCGACAGCATATGTCAGGATCTCGAGCGCCTCGGGTACAAAAGCCACGCGATACACAACAATACCGCGGTGTTTTACGACAGGAATATAGTTTTCAAAAATTTGGGCTTCGATACCTTTACCTCGATAGAATATATGGACGCAAAGGAGTTCACGCCGACCGGCTGGGCGAAGGACAAGGTGCTGACCGGCTGCATCACCGACGCTCTCGATTCGACCGAAGGACCGGATCTTGTTTACACCATAACGGTGCAGGGACACGGAAAATATCTGTCGTCGAACGACACCAATCCGAAAGTAAAGGTCACCGGCATCGCGGATGAATCGAAAAGGCAATCGTTTGAGTATTATGTAAACCAGATAAACGAAGTGGATCAGTTTGTGGGTGAGCTGCTTGAAACGCTGGAGGCGAGGGATGAAAAGACGGTGGTCGTGATATACGGCGATCATCTTCCCGGCTTTGATTTTTCGGCAGACCAGCTTGCAAACGGCGACCTTTATCAGACCGAATATGTCATTTGGGACAACATTGGCCTCCAGAAACAGAACAGCGACTGTATTGCGTACCAGCTGTCGTCAAAGGTGCTGGGTATGCTCGGCATAAACGAGGGACTGCTGACCCGTCTGCATCAGAATTTCCAGGGTACAAAGAATTATCAGAAGTGGCTTGAGGTGCTGGAATACGACATGCTCTACGGTGAAAAATATGCGTGGGGCGGCAAGGACGGATACCTTTACGAGACCAAGGAAACCAAAATGGGGGTCAAAGACATAACCCTCGACGGCGTTGTCGAAAACGCGGAGGGGCAAAGTGTGACCGTCACCGGAAGCAATTTCAATTCGTACAGTACGGTGTTTATAAACGACAAAAAGTACAGCACGGAAAGGATCGACGACAAAACGCTTTATGTGAGGAACGTGATGCTCTCACCCGGCGACAGCGTCACGGTATCGCAGGTTGACGATGAAAACACACGGCTGAGCACAACGGCGGCATATCTCATAGGCGGCAGCACAGCCGGCAGTACACCAGCGTCGACCGACAGCATCATTTACAGAAAATACGGCTTCAGGGTAACGACCGCATATGCGATAATTGCGGTAGCTGCAGCGGTGATCGCCGTCGCCGTCATGATAACGGTGATATCGGTCAGAAAAAGGCGCAGATAATAAAGCATCCAAAAACGCGGCAGCAGAATAATTCCCGAAAAATGAGGCTCCGGAAAATAATATACCATTAAGAAAACGTATTAAGGGGGGTAATATTCCCCAAAAAATATATGGCGGAGAAAGTATATTACAAAAATATATTACGAAATGGTATATTACGGAGAAAATATATTATAAAGAAAAACGGCAGTTCCCTGCCGTTTGAGCGTGTCGAAAAAGTCGACACGCTTTTGGACGGGAATGCCGCTCGCTCGAAAATCAAAGATTTTCGGACTGCGCTCTATCCCCGCCAATACCACCCCAGTGTCCTTGAAAAACCGCTATATTCTGCGGTTTTTCGCTTACAAGGTGTTTTTCCGCCGCGCATGTCAGCGGAAAAACAGAAAATGCAGCATAACCGACGAAAGAGTAGACTTTGAGGTTTATCGACAGACAGAAACGGCAGTTCCCTGCCGTTTTTTTATATGCCAAGACCGGTAAATTTTAGTTTATAGGTGAATAGCGTTCTTATAATTAATTGACAGACATAGGTCGTTCCCTACAAATGCACAATTAGATTTTCGGTTTCTTACGCTCATAAACTAAAATTTACCCTTTTGCAGTCTGAGGACGGTAAAGCCCAGCGCCTCGACCGTAACGGTGCCGTCAGAGGCTTTGCGTCCGAACAGCGCCTCGGCTTTGTCCCACTCATTGCCTGCATAAAAGCTGTCGTTTTCGTGCCAGCGGTTTGCCGCTATCAGTATTTTTTCAGTGTCACATTCCCTTACAAACGCAAAAAGTCCCAAAGCGGTGTGCACAGGTCTGAAGCTGCCGTCCTTAAAGGCAGGCGACGACCGTCTGATCCTGCCGAGCGTTTTGTAGAACGAGACAAGGTACATGTCCTCTTTGCCCCACGGGTAAAAGCCGCGGCAGAACGGGTCACCGTAACCGGTCATGCCTGCCTCGTCGCCGTAGTATACCGACGGTATACCCGGCAGTGTGAACTGCAGCAGTGCCGCGATATAAAGCAGCTTTTTGCCGCGCGCAAGCTGTCCCTCGTTCATACCGGCAGCCGACTGCCACGCCCTGCCGCGACCCATTTCCGGCTCTCCGCCCAGCACGGTCAGTATACGCGCGGTGTCGTGTGTGCCTATGTGGTTCATAAGTACGTCCACAACCGTTTTCGGATAGTTTTCGCATATGGTCATGACCGTGTTGCACAGCTCGTCGCCGTTGCCTCCGGTGACATACTTTACAATTGCAGCGGCGAACGGATAGTTCATGACCGAATCGAGCTGCCTGCCGCGCAGATATCTGCGGCGGACGCCGTAGCTTATCTTGTCGGTCGCGTCCTCCCACACCTCGCCTATTATCAGTGCGTCGGGGTTCTCCGCCTTTATCGAGGAGCGTATTTTGTCAAGAAACCGGTCGGGCAGCTCGTCAGCCACATCAAGCCGCCAGCCGCCGGCGCCAAGCCTCAGCCAGTGCCTGAGCACGCCGTTTTCACCTGTTATAAACTCTGAATAATCCTTGTTATCCTCGTGGGTCTCGGGCAGGCTCGGCACGCCCCACCATGCGCTGTAGCTGTCGGGCCATTTCGTGAATTTGAACCACCCGAAATAGGGCGACGATGTGGAATTGTACGCTCCGCAGCTGTCGTACCTTTTGTAGCGGTTGAAATAAACGCTGTCGTCGCCGGTGTGCGAAAAAACGCCGTCAAGAATTATTTTTATACTAAAATTTGCGGCGGCAGCGCAAAGCTCTTTGAAATCCTCCTCGCTGCCGAGCAAGGGGTCTATTTTCATATAATCCGCCGTGTTGTAGCGGTGGTTTGAATGAGCCTCGAATATCGGGTTCAGATATATGATACTGACACCGAGTGACGCAAGGTAGGGCAGCTTTTCCTTTATTCCTGCAAGATCGCCGCCGTAGTAGTCGTTTCCGAGCGAGCAGGGACCGGCATTTTGACGGTACTCCGGCACGGCGGAGCGGTCATTTCTTATAAACCGGTCGGTCGGGACGTTGCTTTTGCTGCTGCCGGAGCAATAAAACCTGTCGGGAAATATCTGATATATAATTCCGCCTGCGGTGTCTTTCGGCACCTTAAAATCCCGTTCGTAAACGGTCAGCTGCCAGTCGTCCCCGTCGGGCGATATTATGCCCTCGCCGTTTTTGAACCGCGTTATCTGCTTGGTGCCGTAATCGGAATTGAAGAAAAACGAATACCAGTAAAGCCCCTCGCCGAGCTTCAGCCCGACCTCGTACCATCTGAAGTGCTCGTCGTAACGGCCGGCAGGCAGCATTGCCGCGGTTTCTGCGGCTTCGCCGTCCCTTCTGTACCGCACAAACGCTCCGGTGCAGCGCGCGTCATCATGCAGAAGCAGACGCAGCGTCACCTCTTCTTTGTCGGCGACTGCGCCGAATGGCTTTTTATACAATTCGTCTCGTGATTCGAAGGGAAGATATTTCATATTAATGCTCCGATAATAATAAAATCAAATATATAACTTATATTACTATATTTTTATTTCCGTTTCAAGAGGGTGAGCGTTATACCGCCGTTTACATCATTTTTAAAAGCGCTGGCAGAGCAGCCTCCGCTTCTTATTTCGTCATTTGCTGCCGCCGCGATGATGCTGGTCAACGGCTGGACCGATGCTCCGGTGGCTATCGCACCGGCGGTCAATTCGGGCGCCGTAGGGTTTAAAAAGGCGGTCATGATGGCGGCTGTGTGCAATTTTGCAGGTGCCGCGGCAATGATGGCGGCAGGGAACAAGGTTGCTGTCAGCATATACGAAATATCCGGTCTGTCGCCGGGCGGCAGCGGCTCCGGGCGAGCCTTTGCCGCTGCTATGGCGGCGGTGGTCATATGGTCGCTTTTTGCCCTTTATTTCGGGCTGCCCACAAGCGAGGGTCACGCGCTGATGGCGGCGCTTGCCGGCGCTGCGGCAAGGATAGGCAGTCCGGACGCCTTTGACGGTGCTTTGTGGGCAACGGTAGCCTGCGGTGTGTTTTTTTCGACCGTCCCGACGGCTCTTGCTTCGGCAGGCGTCGCAGGCGGTATTGAAAGGCTTATCGCCAAAAAACGAGTTTCCGGCTTCCGGCTTAAAAAGTTACAGGTGACCGGCGCAGCGCTGACCTGCTTTGCCCACGGGGCGCAGGACGGTCAGAAATTTGCCGGAGTATTCACGGTGGCGGCAGCCCTTTGTATGCGAGCGCCCGAAAAGACCGTAACCGTGCCGCTCTGGACGGCGATTTTGTCTGCACTGCTTATTTCGTCAGGCATGCTGCTCGGCGGCAAAAAAATAGTAAAATCAATGGGTGCATATACGCCGGCGGAGCCTGCTGCCTGTATCGCCGCCGACATCACGGCATCGTCGGTGCTGATATTGCTGTCAGCTGCCGGAATACCGGTCAGCACGACACACGCCAAGGTGTCCTCGCTTATGGGAGCCGACCTTTCAAAACGCCGTGGGAGCGGCAGATGTCTGTCCCTTTATTTTAGGACCGCCGCCGTGTGGCTGCTCACCTTTCCGGCGTGCGCCGCGCTGGGCTTTTTGCTTGCCGGCAAAATAGGGTTTGAGCTATAGTACAAAGTCCGTGCCTGCGGCGTCAGCCAAAAAACCGCAAACGGCGGCTCGCACCCTCATGATGCGAGCCGCCGTTGCAGGCTGACTAAGATCAGCCTGAATGTTTTAGTTGTCCTGCTTACTTTGACCACTTTACCGGCTCTGCGTGCCAGATTTTCTTTGCATAGTCGTAAATGGAACGGTCGGCTGAGAAGATGCCGGCGTTGGCAATGTTCACAAGCGACATGCGGTTCCACTTTGCACGGTCGGCATAAAGTGCGGACGCCTTGTTCTGCGCGTCGCAGTAATCCTCAAAATCGGCAAACGACATGTAATAGTCGGTGTTTTTTAGCGAACGCACAAGATCGGGGAACTGCACTCCGCCTATTCCTGCCGCAATAAAATCGACCGCGCGGCGCAGCTTCGGATTGTTGTCATAGTACCTGTGCGGATCGTACTGACCGCGCAGAGACAGCACCTCGGGCGTTTTCATGCCGAATATGATTATATTGTCGTCGCCCACCGCCTCGTGTATCTCGACGTTTGCGCCGTCCTCTGTGCCAAGCGTTATGGCTCCGTTAAGCATCAGCTTCATGTTTCCGGTGCCGCTGGCCTCGGTCGAGGCAAGCGAAATCTGCTCCGAAACATCGGCTGATGGGATCATAAGCTCGGCAAGCGATACGCGGTAGTCCTCAACAAACAGTATCTTTATTTTACCCTTTACCGCCGGATCGCTGTCGATAACCTTGCCCAAAGCCTGTATCATCTGAATGATCTGCTTGGCGAGGTAGTAGCCCGGCGCCGCCTTGGCGCCGAAAATATAGGTCTTGGGCGTAAATTCGGCGTTGGGATTGTCCTTTAAATAGAGGTAATCAGATATTATGTGCAGCGCGTTGAGGTGCTGCCGCTTGTACTCATGCAGGCGCTTTACCTGCATGTCAAACAGCGAATCGGGATCAAGCGACACACCGTACTGCTCCTTCACATAGTTGCCGAAGGTGACCTTGTTGTCACGCTTGATCTTTTCGAGCGATTCCAGCACCGTTTTGTCGTCGGCATATTTAATAAATTCCTTGAGCTTTTCGTTGTGCAGTATAAAATCGGTGCCGATGTGCTCGGAAATAAGGGCGGTAAGCTCCGGATTGGACTGGCAGAGCCAGCGACGGAATGCAATACCGTTGGTGACGTTGGTGAATTTTTCGGGTGTTACCCTGTAGTAATCGTTGAAAAGGGTGTCCTTCAATATTTCGCTGTGCAGCTTTGACACGCCGTTTACACTGTGGCAGGACGCAACGCAGAGGTTAGCCATCTTGACCACGCCGCCCTCGATTATAGCGGTTCTTGCGACATATCCGCTGTCGTGGGTCTTTTCCCACATGCTTGCCCTGAAGCGGTTGTCTATTTCGGTCACTATCTGGAAAATACGCGGCAGAAGGTTTTTGAACATATCGATCTGCCAGCACTCAAGCGCCTCGCGCATGACGGTGTGGTTGGTGTATGCCGTTGTGCGGACCACGATGTCCCAGGCGGTCTCCCACGAATAACCGCATTCGTCGAGCAGGTAACGCATAAGCTCCGGTATGACAAGCGCCGGATGGGTGTCGTTTATGTGTATCGCCGCCTTTTCGGGCAGGTTGTCAAGCGTTCCGTACTTGCGGAGATGACGCTGCAAAATATCCTGTACGGACGCCGAAACAAGGAAATACTGCTGACGCAGGCGGAGCGATTTCCCCTCCGGGTGATTGTCCTCCGGGTACAAAACCTTGCTGATGACCTCAGCCATTGCCTGCCTTTCGAGTGCGCGCACATAGTCGCCCTGATTGAAGGCTGCCATATCTATAGCCGGGGTCTCCGAGCTCCAGAGGCGCAGCACGTTGACGCTTTTTCCGTCCGCTCCTGCCACCATGAGGTCATACGGCATGGCGCGTACCGACGTGAAATCTTTAAGCTGGACATTGTGATGCTGACCGTCCCACGATTCCTCAACTCTGCCGCCGAAGTTTACATCGACCGCCGAGGCCTCACGCTTTACAAGCCAAACGCTGCCGCCGGGAAGCCAGAAATCGGGCATTTCGGTCTGCCAGCCGTCAACAAATTTCTGACGGAAGATACCGAATTCATACTTTATGCAGTAGCCCATGGCCGGATATCCGCCGGTGGTAAGACCGTCAAGGAAGCAGGCGGCAAGCCTGCCCAGTCCGCCGTTGCCGAGTCCTGCATCAGGCTCAAGCTCGTAAAGATTCTCAAGCTTTACGCCGTATTCGGAAAGTGCCTTGCCGAACACCTTGTCTGCGCCGAGGTTGTAAAGATTGTTTTTAAGCGAACGTCCCATGAGGAATTCCATCGAGAGGTAGTACACCATCTTGCTTTCCTCTTTTGACACCTCGTCCTTGAATGCGGCGCGGCGCTTTGTCATTATATCGAGTACGGCGAGCACGGTGGCTTTGTAAAAAAGCTCATCCGACGCCTGATCGGGCGAGACGCCGAAGTTGTGCTTCAGCTTTTCGCCGATAAGCTCGTGAATTTCTTTGACTGTGTACATAAAAGCACTCCTTTCAAAACATGGAAATCAAAAGTTTACGAAAAATACATTGATATTTGCACTGCTATACATTATTATAATAATACTAAGGCGGTAATATTGCAATAGGCTTCTATAAAAAATTATTGCCCTAAATTTATGCAGATTTTATAATCTTTTTGTACTTTGTTTCGATATTGGGCTTTAAATATAGCAAAGTGCACAAATTAATGCCGATTTGATGCGGTAACGAACGAAATATGATCCTTGCGAGGTGTTTTTATGGAAAACAATAACAGCAGCCAGCCGGAGAACCGCGGTCCGTACAACGGGCAGGGCGGTGCCGACAGCGGCAGCAAACAGTCCGCTATGCAGCCCCAAAATCCATATACAAATCCGTATTATAACGGATTTGACGGGGGACTTTACGGCGGATATCAAAACAACGGTAATCAAAACAATGCCCCTTATAACGCCGGTCAGTACGGCACCGGCGGATATTATGATCCGAATAATCAGTACGGTGCCCAGAGCGGTGCGCCGGGCGGCGCTTATCAGCAGCCGGACGGCAGCGGACAGAAATATGTCTTTATAAACGGACAGATGTATGTCAACGGTAATTACAGCGACGAAAAAAAGAGCAGGCTGAAAAAAGCATACCGCAGGCTCGGCAACAGCATCGGGCTGCCGCTTTGCCTGTTCTTTCTGGGCGTTCTTATTCTCGGCTATTTTGTCGGTCAGATATTAGAGGCAATATCGACCATCACCGGACATAACACGAAGGTGCTTCTTAACGATCCCGATTTTACATGTATTTTAAACGCGGTTTTGTCAACAATACTTTTCACTGTGCCTTTTCTTATAACCCCGGCTATGACCGGATATAAATGGAGCGATACCGTGCCGCTTAAAAAAGCGTCGCTCGGAAAGTCGACTGCGGTAGTCATGCTCGGTCTCGGTGTGTGTGCACTCAGCAACATAGCGTCGTCAACCTTCAGTGCGTTATTTAAAAGCGTTACCGGAAGCGATGTCGTTTCAAACGATATCGGTCAGGGTGAAGGTGTTGTTTCATTTATTATAACGCTGTTTTGCATTGGTGTGCTGCCGGCGCTGGTTGAGGAATTTGCCTTCAGAGGCGTCATCCTCGGGACGATGAGGAAGTACATGAGCGACGGTGCCTCGATATTTTTGTCGGCAATGCTTTTCGCACTGCTCCACGGAAATCTGGTGCAGATACCGTTTGCCTTCGGCGTTGGTCTTGTTCTCGGATATGCCGCCGTTTACACCGGCTCGATGATACCCGGCGTGGTGATTCACGGCATAAACAACGCCATGTCTGTTGTGCTGTCTTATGCTCTGGCAGGAGCGTCGCTCACGGTAAACGGTATTATATCAATTCTTTATCTTGTAGTGCTGCTGCTTATAGGCGCATGCGGACTGATCATGCTTTTGAAGATTGACCGCGACGCGCTGCGTCTGTCTAAGGAACGAACCGAGGACTCGGAAATGAAGGTCAAATACTTCTGCTCGTCCGCATGGATTATAGTGTTTTATGTGATCTGCGCTTTGAAGGTGTTTATCACCCAGAGATTTGCCGGGATGTCGTCATGACAAAATATATGGAGCAGGCGATCCTTCTGGCGCAGAAAGCCGGTGCCGCAGGTGAGGTGCCGGTCGGCGCGGTGATAGTAAAGGACGGCAAGGTAATAGCTGTGGGGGAAAACCGGCGCGAAAGGACGAAAAACGCTCTGGGACATGCCGAGATAGAGGCAATAGACAAAGCGTGCAGGGCGCTCGGCACATGGCGGCTTGACGGCTGCGAGCTTTACGTCACCCTTGAACCGTGCCCGATGTGCGCCGGAGCCATAGTAAATTCAAGAATAAGCAAGGTTGTGTTCGGCGCGTTCGATCCGGCAGCCGGAGCCGTTGATTCGGTGACCGACACGGTCTCCCTGTTCCGACCCGGCACCGAGGTGTGGGCAGGCATTGAAGAAGACCGCTGCAAAGCGCTGCTGACCGGCTTTTTCAAAAACATACGCGAATAAAGGGAGAAAAACATGCCGCTTGCAGACAAACCGATGTATATAAGAGAGCCGGATCCGCTGCAGTGCGGACAGGCAGTGCTGGCGATGCTGACCGGCAAAACGGTTGACGAAATGATAGCCGCCGCCGGCACGGAGCGCGAGACGACACTTGCTGATATGTTTTCGGTGCTCGAAAAAGAGGGGATAACGGTCGTCCGGCAGAGGATACCGGTAAACGACAGGTCAGAGCTGCCCGACGTCTGTATTCTGAGCCTCGAAACGCCGCGCTGCTGGCACTGGTCGCTTTATTTTGAAGGAAGATTTTACGATCCTGAGCACGGAGAGTCGGACGACTTCCCCGTGGCGAACAGGAAATATTACTGGGAGATCAAACGTGCAGGTGATGACAGATGATAATAATGTCGGTCGATGTGGGAACGGCAAGGACCGGAGTCGCACTGAGCGACAAAGATGAGGGCTTCGCTTTTCCCAAAGGCGTTATAACAGAATATAACCGCGAACGGCTGATAGAAAGGCTGGCACAAAAAGCAAAGGAGCTCGGCGCCGAAATGATAGTTGTGGGACTGCCCCGTAACATGGACGGCAGCGAGGGCTTCAAGGCAAAGGAATGTACCGAGGCGGCAGAGGCGCTGAAAAAAGCCACGGGACTGCCGGTTGAGTTGTGGGACGAGCGCTGCACAACGGTCAGCGCCCACACGGCGCTGAATTTTACCGATACGAGGGGCAAAAAGCGCAAGCAGGTGGTCGATGCGGTGGCTGCCACGATTATTCTGGAGGATTTTTTAAGGTTCCGCAACAGATAAAAGAAAAAAGCACTTGTCAGCCGTATGGCTTTGTGCTAAAATATTTTGGTGAGTATTTTTTGCCGTATCCTTTGTGCGGCGGAACGGAGTAAAATATATGTCAGGTCATTCAAAATGGAGTACCATTAAAAGAAAAAAGGAAAAGACCGATCAGGCAAGAGCCAAGATCTTCACGAGAATAGGGCGTGAGCTTGCCATGGTCGTCCGCGCAGGCGGTCCCGACCCCAACGTAAACGGAAAGCTGCGCGATGTTATCGCCAAGGCTAAGGCAAACAACGTGCCCAACGACAATATCGACCGCATAATCAAAAAAGCAGCCGGTGAGCAGGGTGGCGCGGAATATGAGCAGCTGATATACGAGGGCTACGGTCCGGCAGGCGTCGCCGTTATTGTTGAAACGCTTACCGATAACCGCAACCGTACCGCAGGCGACATGCGCCATTTCTTTGACAAGTGCGGCGGAAACCTCGGACAGTCCGGCTCGGTCATGTTTATGTTTGAGCATAAGGGGCTTATCGTCATAGACGGCGAGGGTCTTGATGAGGACAAGGTCATGGAGGACGCGCTCGAAGCCGGCGCAGACGACCTTAATTTCGACGGCGAGGTGTTTGAGATATCCACCGACGCAAATTCGGTCGGCTCGGTAAGTGAGGAGCTGTCGAAAAAAGGCTACGACTTTATTTCGGCTGAGCCGGTATATGTTCCGGCGACGCTTACCGCCATTGACGATCCCGAACAGGCGGCAAAGATGGAAAAGCTGCTGGAAATGCTTGACGAGAATGATGACGTGCAGAACGTCTGGCACAACTGGGACGCCCCTGCCGACGAAAATTAAGCTTAGCCGGGTAAGAGTTTCGCAACTTTTATTTTCCTCTTGCTTTTTCACATTAAATGTGTTAGCATAACAGTGTACAGTGAAACTGAATAAGATCTACGGAGGTGTGTAAAATGGCATATAAGATTTCTGACGCCTGCATCCAGTGCGGTGCATGTGCTGCTGCTTGCCCCTGCGAGGCTATAAGCGAGGGTGAGACCCAGTACGTTATCGACGCAGACAAGTGCGTTGATTGCGGAACATGTGCAGCCGGCTGCCCTGTTGAGGCTATAGCTGAGGCTTAAGTTTTAAAGTAACATAAAATACCGGTTCGTGTAATCACGAGCCGGTATTTTTTTGCGTGTTGTAACGGTAAATTTTAGTTTAGCGGTGTAAAAGACGGAAATCCAATTGGTACGTCGTAGGGAACGAACCCCATGTGTCGTTCCTTAAAAAGTCCATTGAGCCCGCGCAAAAGGACTCTCGTCAGCCTAAACGAATCCCGGCGCGACAAAGACGCACCGGGATTCTCCTATCTGCCAAACTGATTTTTTGCGTCCTGGGCAAGCTTTTTCAGCTTTTTGTTGCTCGACTGTATCATGGCATCATATGCCGTGTTGCTTTTGCCCCATATAGTGGAGTCAAGATCCTCCTTGTGCCCGGCAAGGAACGGGCAGGTCGTAAGGATGCTCAGCCGATTACCTTCCAGATAGCGGTCGATCGTGTTTTTATAGACATCACGGTCAAACGGATCCCATGCACTCATAAGGGCAAGCGTTTTTTCCGAATACATATTGAACACCGTGCTCACTATGCGGTTGAGGTACACATAGGTCTCGCCGTCCTGCTCCTTCAAAGACAGCACCTTTACGTTTCCTATGTCCGCCATTATGCCGGAAAACGCATCCCAGTCGCTGTTTTCGGCGGTGTAGCGGAGTATCTTTTTGAACCTTTCGTCAAAATCCGGCGGGAAAAAGGTGTCGTCCTCACAGATGAGCAGCTTTTTATATCCGCAATCAAGCGCCCGTTTGGCAAGGAATTTATAGCTCAATCCGCAGCCCACCCAGCCGATGTTATGCTTCAGTCCCGGCATGACGGCAAAGCCGTATTTGTTGTCGTCGTCGAAAGCCTTGCGACGCTCGACCGTTTCGGGCAGACTGAGGCAGAGCCTGTCGGTATCCACCGTCACAAAATCGCCCGACTCATTATAAAAATCGTCAAAGCTCAGCCGGTCGTTTGCGAGCAGGAAGCGGTTGAAATAGAACTTCATCTGGTTCGCGCGGCTTTTTAAAAGCTCGTTGTTCTGTTCCACCCTTTTTACTCGCTCATCCTCGTGCGACAGCCAGTATGATATACGCTCCTCAAGCGCCGCAACATCGCCCTCCGGCACAAAGTCTACTATGCCACTGAGCCTTGCTTCGGCATCGGCGTCGCAGCTTCGCTCCGAAACGATAAGGCTGGTGCCTACCGACAACGTTTCGTGCAGCCTGGTCGTTTCAAGCATGGCGTTTTCGTAGTAGTGTATGTTGAGCACGATCCGCGCCTTGCTCATTTCTCTGTAGAGCGGTTCGCCGAACAGGTTGCTTTCGACCTTTACATTGAATTTTTTCGAAAGCCGGTCAAGTATCATCCTGCGGCGCTCAATGTGCGACGCCCCGTAAAACAGCACGTCGTACTCTTTTTCTGTGCCCGGATCGGGGCTATAGACCGGCACGGGCGACACATCGACCGGCAGGTAGTACAGCTTGCTCTTTATTTCGGGATCCTTTGAAAAATATTCAAGATTGACGAGCGAATAGTCAAACACCGCATATGCGTTGCGCAGTATTTTGAAATACTGCTCGGTCATCCATCTCGGATCGATGGTCTGCTCCATCTGGAACGCTATATAAAGCGGCGGAAACTTTGTAAATATCTGAGGGCATATAATAATGTAGGGTATATCCTCGTAAAGCTCCGGCTGCTCGTAAAGAATATTACATTCTATGCCGTGTGAGACAAGCATCTCTTTAAGTATCCCGGCGATATATTCGGTGTGTCCGACGGTTAAGATATCGATGCGCTTACAGTCCCTGAGCTTTGCCAGCCCCTGCTCCTTTGTAAGGTATTCGGTGCCGTCTATCATGCGCTCGGCTCTTTTTGCCTTTATTTTTTTCATCGGAATAAGTATCGGCAAAAGCAATGTGCGGATGACCTTGACCCTGCGGCTTCCGGGCGGCAGCAGCCGTTCCCTTAAGCGGTAATATTTCTTGACAAACGAATATCCGCGTGAGCCGGTGACCTCTTTGAGCTTTGCTTTTGTCTCGCGCAGCAGAGCCGTTGTCTCCTGCAGTCTCGCTTTATACTGATCATTGAGCTCTGACAGCTCGCTTATCCGTTTTTCATATTGCTCAGGGGTCAATACGTCGGTATCTTCCCTTTTAAAATTATCGTTCATAAAGGCGGTCTCCCTTTTGTTTATCATACCAATTTTACTTTATAGGACCTTTAAAGTCAATAGCCATTAAAGCGCGGTGCTTTGTCGGGATTGACTTTTTTTAATTAGTGTATTATAATGAAAAGGCTGCATTGACGGTCTGCCGCTTGCCGGCTGCCGGGAATTCATTGTGCAATGCCTTATGGAGGTGTCCTGCTTGGAAAACCGATCAGGTATGAAAGGCTTCTTTTATAACTTCAAAAAATATCTGCCGTTGCTGCGCAATCTTGCCGGCAAGGACTTTAAAATAAAATACCGCCGTTCGGTGCTCGGTGTTGCGTGGAGTATTCTTAATCCGCTGCTCACCATGCTGGTGCTGACGGCAGTTTTCAGCATGATCTTCAAGGTCAGGGATTATCCCGACATAGGGGATTTTGCCGTTTATTATATCGTCGGCGCTTCTATATGGAACTTCTTTGCGGAGGCTACGAGCAGCTCCCTTACCTCGATACTCGGCTCGGCAGGTCTGATAAAAAAGGTGTATATTCCGAAATACATCTTTCCGCTTGAGAAAAGCCTTTTTTCGCTTATAAACTTTGCGCTTTCACTTATTGCGGTCGCCATAGTCATGGCGTTCCGGATGAGCCACATAAATCCGGGCTGGACCATCGTACTGTTCCCGATACCGGTGTTTTACTGCCTGCTTTTCGTTATCGGCATGAGCCTTATTCTGTCGGCTGTCAGCGTTTATTTTCAGGATGTCATCCACCTTTACGGTGTGGTGCTGACGCTTTGGATGTATCTGACGCCGCTGATCTATCCGGCGTCGCTGCTCGACAGCTATAATAAGGACTCCGCGCTCCAGACCGTTGCGGTCGCGATAGTGCGGTACAATCCCATGACAAAGTATATACAGTATTTCCGCGATGTTGTGATATATAATACATTGCCGTCGCTTACCGACAATCTCATGTGCCTCGGATACGGGCTCTTGTTCCTTGTGATAGGAATTTTCACCTTTAATAAACTGCAAAAAAAATTCATCCTGCACATATAATCAGCAGGTTACGGAGGAATACCGATGCCCGACAATTATGCGGTTGAACTTAAAAATATAGAAATGCATTTCAACATGTGCAAGGAACGGCTTCAGAGCCTTAAGGAATATTTTTTGAAGCTCGTAAAGCGCCAGCTCATGTTCGAGGACTTTGTTGCACTCAATAATGTCAGTCTGAACATTGAAAAAGGCGACGTTTTCGGTATCGTCGGTCTGAACGGCTCGGGCAAATCGACCCTGCTCAAGATCATTTCCGGAATACTTACCCCGACAAAGGGCACGGTCGTGACACGGGGCGTTATAGCGCCGCTGATTGAGCTTGGCGCCGGCTTTGATTTTGAACTGACGGCAAGGGAAAATATTTATCTTAACGGCTCGGTGCTCGGCTTTTCGAAGGCATATATGGACGAGCATTTTGACGAGATAGTCGAGTTTTCCGAAATGCAGGAATTTCTCGACGCGCCCATGAAAAACTATTCATCCGGTATGGTGGCGCGTATAGGCTTTGCAATTGCCACAATGACGGTACCGGATATACTTATAGTTGACGAGATACTTGCCGTGGGCGACTTCAAGTTTCAGGAAAAGTGCGAGCGCCGCATAAACGAAATGCTCACCAACGACAAGACCACGGTCATAGTGGTCAGCCATTCGCTCGAGCAGATCGAAAGACTGTGCAAGCACTGCGCGTGGCTTGAGCGCGGAAATCTCAAAATGGTGGGCGACACCGAGGCCGTATGTAACGCCTATAAATCGGCGTACTAAAGAGCGGCGCGGCTGCTTCGGCAGGCGCGCGGGGCTGTGGGTAATAGCGCCTGGCTGCATAAATAAATGCGGCAAACAAAACCGTACAGTGGTCTTTCTCCCGTCAGTCTGTCATAAAAAGCAGTATTTTGCAGCAGAGGCTTCGCCCCTGCTGCATTTTTATATACACAATGCAATAAATTCAGTTTATCTACCTTTACGCAGATAAACTAAAATTTACCGGTGTGCAAACATGCAAAGCGGCAGAGCGGAGTCTGTGTCACATGTTCGTTAATGCCGAATTTGCTGCAAAGCCTAAGGTGAGTTCGAATACCCTCCTTAGGCTTAGGCTGACGAGAGCCTGATTCTGCAATTCACCTGCGGCTGCGGCGGAAACCGGCGGTCAATCGGTACACGACCCTTCTTACCGATGTCAGTATCGACGACAGCATGTTTATAATAGTGATCCCCACAAGGCTCAACCTCTTATGTGCAGCAGGTGGGCTATTGACGGTATGCTTTCGCCCTGCATACAGGCGGTCGGCGACATAAGCGCTCCGGTGGCGCAGAAAAGAATGTTTTTAAGCTCACCGTTTCCGAGTTTTTTCAGCAGATATGAGCAAAGAACCGATGCCGAACATCCGCAGCCGGAGCCGCCCGAATGAACGTCCTGCCGCTTGCGGTCAAATATCATCATTCCGCAGTCGTTGTGGTTCGAAAGCTCTATGCCGTCCTTTTGCAGCAGCCCATGCAGCAGATCCGAACCTGTAAAGCCGAGGTCGCCTGTTATTATCAGATCATAGTCAGTGGGTGCTGTGCCTGTATCCTGCAAAAACCTTTCGATCGTGTCGGCAGCGGCAGGCGCCATTGCGGCACCCATGTTGTTCATGTCGGTTATATCCATGTCAATTATCCTGCCCACAGTCAGAGCCTCCACGGTCGGACCTTTCAGACTGCGCCCCAGCTGTACCGCGCCGGCGCCGGTGACCGTCCATTGCGATGTCGGCGGTCTTTGACCGCCGTATTCAAGCGGAAATCTGAACTGCCTTTCAGAACTGCAGAAGTGCGACGAGGTGACGGCTATCGCCTTGCCTGCCGCACCGCTGTCAACTGCAAGCGATGCATTTATGAGGCTCAGCGCCATGGTCGAGCACGCGCCGTAAAGTCCCACAAACGGTATGCCAAACTCGCGCAGTCCGTATGCGCTGCCGATGCACTGATTCAGAAGATCTCCGGCAAATATCAGATCGATATCGTCGGCAGCCGTGCCGGATTTCGAAAGTGCCGTTTCCACAGCCGTTTTCTGCAGACGGCTTTCCGCCTTTTCAAAGGACTTTTCGCCCAGCATCTCGTCGTCGAATGCTCTGTCAAACCACGCGCCGAGAGGTCCCGACTTTTCCTTTGGTCCCACCGCCGACGCGTACGATTCGATATAAACCGTGCCGGACGGCACAATAGTGTGATTGCCTTTTCGTTCAGACATTATCTGACCCCCTCACAAAATTCTGCCGACCGCCCAGAGAATCAGCCCGTATATAGCCGAGGCGGTTATTCCGTAGACCAGCACGGGCCCGGCTATTGTAAACATTTTTGCACCGAGCCCCAGTATCTGACCCTCTGTCTTGTACTCTATCGCAGGGGACACGATTGAATTTGCAAATCCCGTTATCGGTACAAGGGTTCCGGCACCGGCAAATTTCGCTATGTTGTCGAAAACGCCGAGGCCGGTGAGTACGGCTGCAATAAAAATCAGCGTTACCGATACGAGCGACTTTGAGGTTTCAAGGGTAAGCTCAGTGGCTTTAAAGGCGGTCAGAAGAAGCTGCCCCAGCACGCATATGCCGCCGCCGACAAAAAACGCGGCAGCCATGTCCTTGACTATCGGTGACGGCGATGAAGCGTCCGAAACCATTTTGGAGTATTGTTCGTTTGATATATTCATAAATTTCTCCTCCTGCATGTAGTTTTTGCAGCATCAGGGAAATTTATGCTCAAGTTCTCATATCGCCAGCCAAAGTTTTGTAAGTGTAACAGAATTGATACCAAACTGTAATAGCATTGATACGACTTTTCACAATATACTGTGTATAATGTAATTAAAGAGAAATAGATATGGTGGCGATGAAAATGAAAAAAACAAGATTTTTGTGTGTATTATCTGTTGTTTCGACAGTGTTTTTATGCGCTGCGCTCATTTTCCCGACCGCCATTTTAGGCGCTGCCGAAAGCGAAAGCTATGTCACCTCGCCCATCGCGGCGGACGGATATAGGACCGGCACCGAGATAACCGGTGGGGAAGCCGATGCTGCCGATACCGACGCATATCGGGAAGAGCCGTTTAGCGACCGGGAATTGAGCGAGCTGTTCACTGCGATGCTCAACGCGAATTTCTGCTATAATGAGGCTTTGTCCGACGAAAGGGCGCTTGCCGGGGCGACCGCGGCGGTGCTTCGTGATTATGCAACCGATTTTGCCGGATACGGACTTTGCGTCAGCTACGACATGGTGTCATGCCTTGCGAAAGACCTGTACGGCGTAACGCTGCCGGAGCAATCTTCGGGGCTTTGGGATGCACCGGACGGATATGTTCCCGTGCCGACAGACGGTATGGGTACGCAGTTCCACAGACAGGTGTCGATGAGTTCCGACACGGGGAGCGGAAATTATGTAACCGTGACCTGCATGACAACCTATTACGGCGGAGACGATGAAGAAACATGTCTTGTACGGACGGTTTTCAAACCAGACCGGTCATCGCAGTTCGGATTCGTGATAATATCCTCCGAAACGCTTTGATGATAAATCAAAACGATCTTGTATGTTACCGGACGGCAGGGATTTATTCCCTGCCGTTTTTAATTTACAGGTAAGCATTATAAATTTTAGTTTATAGGTGAATAGCGTTCTTATAATTAATTGACAGACGTAGG
>UQDO01000035.1 GCA_900539855.1 uncultured Oscillospiraceae bacterium | reverse complement strand
AAAATGCAGCATAACCGACGAAAGAGTAGACTTTGAGGTTTATCGACAGACTGAGACCGCAGGGAACTGCGGTCTTTTTTTTACTTTGAATTTGACATTTCTGTGCGGAAATAATATAATACAAAAAAGTCCTTCAGAGGAGAGAAGATCATGGAAAAAGGAAAAACGCCGGCAGAGTCATACACTGAACAGGTGCATCTTGTAAATCACGCTGATCTTAACGGCTATAAACGCCTTTTCGGCGGTACTTTGGTCAGTTGGATAGATATTGTAGCAGGTATAGTGGCTCGCCGTCATTCAGGCAGAAATGTCACAACGGTTGCTATTGACAGCCTGGAATTCATAAAGCCGGCATACGCAAATGATCTAATAGTTTTGTGCGGTAAGCTGACCTATGTCGGCAAAACATCAATGGAGGTCTGTATAACATCTTATGTTGAGCATTTAAACGGAACAAGAAACACAATCAATAAAGCATATTTTGTTATGGTCGCGCTTGATGAGAATGAACGTCCGACGGCAGTACCGCCGCTGATATTATCGACCGATGAAGAAAAAAGGGAATATGAAGCGGCAAAGAAGCGTAAAGAGTTGAGAAAACTGAAATAATAACCAAGACGAAGGGAAAAATTAATTTAGCGGTGAAATAACATATTGACTGACGTAGGGCAGGGGCTCGGCTCCTGCCGCGTTTAATTTGCTTATTTAACCGTTAAATTTTGGCTTATGAGCGTAAGAAACCGAAAATCTAATTGTGCATTTGTAGGGAACTACCTATGTGTCGTTCCTCAAAAATCAATAAAACCGCACGGAACGACACACAGGTCGTTCCCTACGTCTGTCAATATTTCATTACTCAGATAAACTAAAATTTATTGCTATATGGCTATAAAACAAATCGCCGGGAGTGGTGACCCCGACCTATAAGTGTTAAATGGGTTTTCATTTTTCTAAACCTTTAAACTAAAACATATTTTAAAAACCGATCCCTCTGACACTATCAGATGTCAACGGGATCGGTTTTTTATATTATATTAAATACAATTAAATTACCTTAGCTCTGCTACAAAACGTATCACGTCGCCGTCGGCATTTTCGGCATGTATGTGTCCGCCGTGCCCTTCAACAATGGCACGGGCTATTGACAGCCCTATCCCGAAGCCGCCCGTGGCTGAATTTCTTGATTTATCGGGACGGTAGAAACGGTCGAACAGCTTCTTTATGTCGTCGTCGTCAATTCCGCCGCACTTGTTTTCGGCTGTGATCGTAACGCTTTTTTTGGATTTTGCAAGTGAAAATGTTATCTCACTGTTCTTTATAGAATATTTTACCGCATTGTCAAGCAGTATTGATACAAGCTGCCGCACCGCATATTCATCACCGTGATATACGATATCCGGCTCTATGTCGATGCTAAGCATGTGCCCTTTGGACGCTGCAAAATCAACAAATGATTCCGCGACCTCCGAAATGGAACTGCTTATATTGAAATCGCTCATTTTAAGCGGAGTGCTTTCCTTATCCGTGCGCGACAGTGTGACGAGAGAGTTTACAAGCTCGGTCAGCTTTTCGGTCTGAGACACCGCCTTGTCGATCCACTTCTGCTTGCCGTTTTCCATTTCAAGCACCTTGAGGCTTGTTGCTATGACCGTTATAGGCGTTTTAAGCTCATGACTTGCATCGGTTATAAACTGTTTTTGCCGCTCGGACGCCTTAACAACCGGATCAATGGCGCGCCTTGAAAAGAACAGCACGGCTATCCACACAAGCACGATGCATACGGCGGCAATGCAGGCGGTACCAATATGCCGGGCAGAAGCGACTAGACAGGGACCGCAAACGGTACAGACGGCACAAACACAAATACAAACGCAAATACGATCATTTGGATAGTCGTTTCAGCGGCAGCGGCTGTGGGTGCCGTATCTGCTGCGGCGGTAGTTGTTGTGCTTGTAAATAACAAGAGCAGAAACTCAATAACCGGCATAAATCCCAATGCAGACGGCAGTGAGAATAGCGCTGATCCCGACGACAAGTCTGATACCGAATAAAGCATATGCAGCCTGCGGTGCCTTTTGTGCCGCGGGCTGCATATGTGCAGGGGCTATTAACAAAAAGTTTTTAAAAATCAATAAAAGGTCTTGACAAAAACATTTAAAACATATATAATAACGTGGTGCTCAAAACGAGGTGTGGCTCAGTTTGGTAGAGCGCTGCGTTCGGGACGCAGAGGCCGCAAGTTCAAGTCTTGTCACCTCGACCAAAAAATCCTCATTCGTAAGAATGGGGATTTTTACTTGTCCGGCATTTTCACGCCAGCCTAAATGAAGGTGACCTTATGTACTTACTTTTGCTTGCACTCATATATCTTGCGTTTATAAGCCTTGGACTGCCGGACTCGCTTTTAGGCTCCGGCTGGCCTGCCATGCACACGGAACTCGGCGTTCCGGTATCATTTATGGGAATAGTATCTATGGTTATATCGGGCTGTACAATAATATCAAGCCTTTTATCAGATAAACTGACCAGAAAATTCGGCACGAGGTATGTGACCGTCGCAAGTGTTTTTTTGACCGTTATCGCTCTTTTTGGCTTTTCGTTTTCAAACAGCTTTTGGATGCTGCTTGCATTCGCAGGACCTTACGGTCTCGGAGCAGGCGCCATAGATGCGGCACTCAATAACTACATAGCACTCCATTACAAAGCCAAACATATGAGCTGGCTCCATTCCTTTTGGGGAGTGGGCACTATCATCAGTCCTTTCATAATGGGTCATGCACTTAAAAGCGGCACATGGAACAGCGGCTACCGCACAGTTGGTTTTATTCAACTTGCAATAGCGCTGCTTCTGACAGTAACGCTGCCTGTGTGGAATGTCAATAAAGAGGAAAACAGTGAAAGCGGAAAAAGTGTCGGACTTATAGGTGCGCTGAAGATAAAAGGCGTCCCGTTTCTTTTGACGGGCTTTTTTGCATACTGCGCCGCCGAGGCGACGGCAATGCATTGGGCAAGCACATATTTTGCCGAGGTAAAGGGTATACCGGCGGAACGCGCCGCTTCGTTTGCTGCTTTGTTTTACATCGGCATCACTGCCGGCAGATTTTTGAGCGGCTTTATAACCGACAGGCTGGGCGACAGAAAAATGATAATTTTAGGCACATGCGTTTTGAGCCTTGGAATACTGATGCTGTTTATACCGGTTTCCTCATATATAGCGGCGTTTATAGCCTTCCTTGTAATAGGCTTCGGCTGCGCGCCGATATATCCGTGCATAATCCATTCGACGCCTTATAATTTCGGGGCGGAAAATTCAGGTGCCATTATCGGCATACAGATGGCAAGCGCGTATGTCGGCTCAACATTTATACCGCCGCTTTTCGGACTTATCGGAAACAAAATAGGCTTTTCGGTCATGCCGGTGTATCTCATTTTCTTCTTTGCTCTGATGATAACCATGGTGCTGATCACCTTCCGTATGACGAAGGGGGCAACTTTTGAAAAACAGGACGGATAAAACGCAAATGTTAACATGCGTTGCTTGCGGCAACGGCTGTTCTCTGATACAATGACGGTAACAACTTTGAAAGGGGTCATCCGTTGTGTTGAACGAAAACATAAAAGCTTTAAGAAAATCAAAAGGATTGTCTCAGCAGGAACTTGCAGTAAAACTGAATGTGGTTCGCCAGACCGTTTCGAAATGGGAACAGGGACTGTCTGTTCCGGACTCGGATATGCTTATCACAATTTCGGAAGCGCTCGGAGCGCCTGTCAGCACCCTGCTCGGTGAAACTGTGACAGCGCCTGAGGCAGACAACCTCAAAGCAATTTCCGAAAGGCTTGAGGTGATAAATCTGCAGCTTGCGAGGGAAAAGACGGTAAGAGGAAAAATACTGCATTGGCTGTTTATATCTGTTTGCGTTGTTTCGGTGATGATTTTAATTTTATTGCTGTTTTTAAACAGCCCGTATCTTGGCTGGAACTACAACAATCCGCAAACGGCTGTTTTAGGGACGGCGTTCCATGTGTTTGAATGGCTTTTCGTAAGGCTCGCACCGGTCACTTTTATAGCCTCACTTGTTGGGGCAATACTTACGGGACGTTACATCAATAGCTGATATAAGAGGTATAGATATCAACATTTAAAGGCAGAGGCAGTCGGTCGGTACGGCAGCCTCTGCTTTTTGATCTTTCTTCCAAAATTTCTGTAAAAATTATGCTTTAAATGCTTGTAAGTGTTAAAAATTGTGCTATAATGATCCCAGTACCACGACGCCTACGACGCGACCGCCGCTCATACTCCCGACCGTGATGAGCCTGATTATGAGAACGACGTCAAGTGCGATGCTTGCGGACATATCATGGTGCCGAGACTTGAGAACAAAGATGTGAGGATCGAGCTGCCGCTCAAGGTCATTGTCAAAAAGACCGGCGAAATGGATCCCACTAAGGAGACCTTCAAGTTTGCAATATCCGAAATTCCGGATGTTCTTGACTGCACAATGGTAAAGGATACTCTTGAGACCGAAGGTGAGAAGACCTATACCGGTTCGTTTGTATTCACTATCAGGGAAGGCAAAATAAACTACATCAGCGACGGTTTTGACTTTACCGAAGTCAAGGGAAGCACCAAGGGCTGGACTTATGACGAGACTGTCTACAGAGTAGTTTCCGAGTTCGGCGACAACATACTCTCCGGCTTCAGAGTATGCCGCAAGGTTGGCGACGAATATGAGCCGGTAGGTGAGACCGTTCTGACCGACGATCAGCCGGGCGAGGCTCTTGTTGAGTTCACAAACAGCTACAACGCACAAAAGCCCACTCCGCCTACTCCGCCGACACCTACCGATCCTGGCGACGATTCCGGCAAAACTCCGGATGTACCTGCAACCGGAGATGCAAGCAATCCTGTAGTGTGGATAGTTCTGCTGCTCGTTTCAGCCGCAGGGCTGGTGACAATGGCTGTTCTTATCATAAGAAGAAAGAAAGCTGAGTAATAATCTGCCTTTATACAGGAAGTATAAGAACGGGCGGTGACGGATATTGTCCGCTGCCGCCCGTTTTGCAGGTAATAACGATATCTTTTTTTGAAAGATAACAACATTATTGTGTATTATTCTTAGGAAAACAATATACAAACGGAGTTGATGAAATGAACAACCATAGCGGGAAGCATAGAAATGTTGTAAGACGAAACAGCCGATCTCAGCCGAAGGACAGCAGCAGTCGCCATAGTATTCCGGCTAAAGCAAAGAGCAAACGTTTAAAACGGTTCAAATTCTGTACAATACTGTTGTCGGGTGCATTAATAATTACCGCCGCGGCACTGCTCTTTTTTAAGCTGTGCTTTAACAAAGATTCTCTGAGCGGCAGGTGGGACCTTGACGGAGTGACATATTACAGCTTTGACGGCGATGGAAACGGGTTGCTTGAGCTTCCCGAAAACAGCTACGCTTTTACTTATTCAATAAATGGCGATGTTTTGAGCATCGATTTTGAAAATGAAAATATAAGAGATTTTACATATGATTTTAAAGTGAACGGAAAAAAGCTGACCCTTGTCGGCGGTGAAGGAGATAAAAGGATATCGTACGATTTATCAAAAACGAAATAATTTGATAAAATCAACAAAAATTATTGTAAAATCACCAAATTTATTGACATATATGCTTAATTTGTGCTATACTTACTTAAAAACAGTTTGAGGGGTGTAAATAGTGCGTAAATTAAGCAAAGCTTTGAGTATCGTTCTGTGTTTTGCATGCATTTTATCTATGCTTGCATGTGCAGGTACGTCCAATGCACTGGAAGGCACAGTTGAGACCAAAACAACAAGCGTTTCTCTTACATTCGACGGTCTTGAGCCATACGGTATACCGTCGCACAGAGGTCTTACAACAATAAATTATGATAAAGACAGAGGTTACCTTTATTTATATAATAAAGCCAACAATGGCGGTACGTTTTATATAGGTAAAAACGGTACGGTCGGTGAAAATCCGGTAACTCAGCGCAGCAGTGACGAGACCCTTAAAAATAATGCCAGAAACGATCTGTTCTACTGCGAGGCAGGCAAGACCTATCGTTTGAAGTATGATTACAAATACCTTGCCGGTTCGGGCGGCGTCGGCAGAACAATGAGCATCTGGCTCCTGCCCGATCCTCTTGCAGCATCTATTTCGGACTATGACCTTGCAAAAAGAGCAACGCTGATAGACTCAAATCCTGCAACCTGCTCGTTCGGCGATACATCAACCGTTCTGACCGAGGATACCGAATGGCAGACGGCTTATTATACCTTTACTGTAAAAGCCAATCAGACCGAGCCGCTTGCTATCGGTATGCATCCCGGCTGGAACGGCAGCTACGATACATATCTTGCAATAGATAATCTTACCGTGCAGACAGTGACATCGTATGAATATGGCGAAAGCCGTCTGCATACCATGGATGACACGGCTGCCGATGCTTATATTACAGCTTCGGGATGTACGGAAACTTCTGTAGTTACGGACGGTGAGCACGGCAGCGTGTTGAAATTGGTTGCAGGAAATATAGCGCGTCTGGGCTTTGAAGATTTTAAAATTAAGGAAAACAGAAAATACTATATATATTATGATGCAAGATCGGAGTCGGACGATACCGAGATAAATACGATAATAGGACTGAACGGTTCAAATACCGTATATTGCAGATATTTCTTCACCGGTTGGCAGACGAGCGATCTTGGGGTCGAACTTTATATAGACGGCACCAGGACTACATATCAGAACTTTAAAATGTCGAAGAAGTGGGCGCGCTACGGTATTGTGATCGACACATCCGATCCGGCTCTTTTGGCTGATATATCATCTTATCAGAGCAATTTCTGGAGCAAGGATATACACTTCCTTTTTGGCGCGAACAATGCCACAGTATATTTTGACAACCTTCAGATAATAGAGATCGAGACGGTTGATTCCGCTGTTGCAGACGAGCAGAGCATTGATACCGCCTATTCGATAAGGACCGAAACCAAGGCTGATGATAATACCGATTATGTTTCGGCAGGACTGAGATTCAGAGGTATAATTTCAAATGATATAAAGGCAAACGCCGACGAGATCGGATTTGTCGCAGCACCGTCACATGCGGTCGGCAATAATCCGGACTGGTATAAGCTCGACGGCAATATTTCGTCATATGTACGCCACGCCGCGTGCTACAAAAAGGGAACAACCGACATCGTTTATTCCGAGACCAACGACCAGACGGCATATCAGCTGATTCTTACCGGACTTTCGTCCGAAAGCGGCAAAAACGCTTATTACCACAGGTTCTCATCGGTCATGTATGTACGCACGGGCGGTACATATTCCTATTATACGTTAGGGGAAGTGTCGTGGTATGAGATCACGGCAAGGTATCGTGTTATGAATATTGATTATGACGCGCAGATACCGGTCGATTTTGACGAAACACCGAGCAGCGACTGGAAAAAGCATCCGCAGGATTATAAGCTGATTGCTCTGACCTTTGACGACGGACCGACCGCGTCTGATGCTTCCAATCCTTCAAATCCGCAGGTTAAGATTATAAACACACTGAAAAAGTACTGCGGAGCCGGCACAATGTTCATAACCGGCATCAGTGTCAACAAATACGGGACCGATCAGCTGCAGTATGCGCTTGACAACGGGTTTGAGCTTGGAAATCACACATATACCCACTCCAATATTTCAAGCGGATACCTTGAGAACCGTCCGGGATATTCAGCAGATGACTATATAAACGAGCAGATAAAGCCGCTTAACGATAAAATCAAGGACGCTTTGAATTATGACATGAAGTTTGTAAGGGCGAGCAACCTTACTACAAACGACATAATTTTTGAGGCGTGCTCAACGGTCAATATGCCGCTTATAGCCGGAAATCAGGATGTAAACGGCGGCACAAACGCCAATACAGCTGTTTCTGACTGGTCTGATACAACGACAGAGGAACATATATACAACGCAGTTGTAAACTACGCCTATGACGGCAAGATTGTCCTTATGCACGGCACGTCTGCAACGACAGCGAGTGTTCTCGATAGGATATGTAAGCAGCTTTATTCGGAAGGGTATAGGTTTGTGACACTTTCGGAGCTGTTCCAATATAAGCTTGCGGTAAGCGACATGTCTCAGGTCGATGTCAAAAACAGCGTGTCCGGCAATTCGGGCAGCAAAGCAATATATGATATAGACGATGTAAAGCTGAAATATTATAATGACAATCAGTGGTTTTTGCATCCGGAGGATTATAAACTGATTGCATTCACCTTTGATGACGGACCGGTATTTTCTGAGGTCGGCAACAACGTTACGACCAAGATAATCGATTCATTTGATGCGTACTACGGCGCTGCAACATTTTTCTTTACAGGACGGGGCCTCAGAGGTTATGGTGCGTCGCTGCCGGAATATGCTATGCTCAAGGGACATGAGCTTGCAAACCATTCCGACAATCATTCGACCCTCTCCGAAATAGAAAATAGAAGTGAGACCGAAAAAGAAATTAAAAATGTAAACGCGTGGTACAAAGAAAATCTCGGCTACGACTGTAAATTCTTCAGAGGCGGAGGGTATTCTGAAAATCAATATATGTGGAACTATCTGTCGTCAATAAAAATGCCGGCTATAGCGTCAACTATTGCCCTCAGTGACTATCCGGGAGGCGTATCTACCAAAGAGAGCATTGTCAATGCTTTGACTGCAGGAGACCTCAAAAGCGGTTCGATAATTGGCTGTCACTCAACCAATACAAGCGGCGTTACGCTTGACGCTTTGGCAGAAGTTTTGCCTGCTCTTTATGAAAAGGGATACCGCTTCTGCACTCTGTCTCAGCTGTTGGAACTTCAGGGTGTAGACTATGACAGTGTGCCGACCGACAAATACATAAAAGGCGTTTTCGTGACAAACGGAAGTATCTCATATAACTAAAATATAGCTGCCGCCGACATGGTAAAGATATACCTGTCGGCGGTATTTTTTTAATATTTGGTGCTTTGTCCGAGCTTTTTTGCATATATATAATCAGCCCGAATGAAAGGATGATTATATGCAGGATAATATGCCCAAAGATAAGAGGGAAACAACCGATACGCGGTTTGCAATACTGATCCTACAGATCGTTACCGTGCTGATAATACTCGGATTTGCGGCCGGAATCAGAATTTTCGGCGGTAAAATGTATGATGAATTGTCCGCTTTATATCACAAAAAATTTGATGATATCACGCTTGTAAGCGATGTTCTCAAGCCGAATGAGAAAGATGTCAGCTCAGACAGCAGCGAGCCTTTAGCCAGCGAATTGGAGGAAAACGAGCCGGAAAACGCCGGCGGCGGTAATAGCGGCGACAGTTCCGACGACATCCAGTCCGATCCTATTGAAGGGACGGTTACCGGGTACATAAATAATCCGCAAACAGCAAAAACCGTGGCGGCAGTCGGGAATACGGTAAATACTTTCCTGTGGCCGGTATCAGGCAAACTGACGTCGGATTACGGGTTCAGGACAAATCCGGTAACCGGTCAGTACCGTATGCATGGCGGTATAGATATAGGTGCGAACACCGGGACGCCCATAATGTGTGCATATGACGGCAGGGTGACCGCGGCAGGCTATAGCGACTCATACGGTTATTATATAATAGTAAAGCATAACGACAACGTAGAAACGCTTTATGGGCATTGCAGTGAACTTGTAGCCAGTGAAGGGGAATATGTAAAGAGGGGAGAGACGGTGGCTCTTGTGGGCAGCACAGGGCGGTCTACGGGCGCGCATCTGCATTTTGAAATAAGAGTAGGCGGATGCAGGATTGACCCGAGATGGATATTGGGGGATCAGACGACTGCCGTATGAAATTCAGACTGTTTAAAATTTCCTTTGAAATTTCAGTACCGTTTGCGGTTATGATCGCATTTCTTCTGATAATGGACAGAACAGGTCTTATGACTGCCTCGCTTTTCGCTGCAACACTTCATGAGTTGGGGCATATGGCAGCTATGAAAATTTCCGGCTGTGCACCGGGATCGGTCAAATGCTGTCCGGCAGGCATACTTATAACGGGAAATGCATATAAGACTGCCGCTGACAGCGCGTTTATTGCAGTATCCGGACCAGCCGCTAATTTTGCCGCAGCGATTTTGCTGCTGCTTATCGGCAGAGTGACAGACAGCGTGACCGCTTATGCATTTGCGGCTGTGCAGCTTATAGTCGGGGCGGTAAATATGCTGCCTGTTAAGGGACTTGACGGCGGAACGCTGATGCTGATACTGCTGAGATCATTAAAGCTGCGTTCGCCGGAATTTGTTTTTTCGTTTATATCGTTGTTTACGGCTGTGGGCTCGGTTGTTGCAGGTGCGGCGGTTGCAGTGAAAAATACGTCGAATCCGTCGCTGCTGCTGCTTGGTGTTTATCTGGTTGTTCTTAATATTATGAAGCGGTAAGAAAGCACCGGTGTGCTCTCAAAGACTTGAAATAAAAAAATATTAAAAATGTCGAAATAAGTGTTGACATTCATGCAGTGTAATGATATAATGATCGAGCGCTCGAAAGTTATGAGCGCTTACAACTGCGAGTGTGCTGGAATTGGCAGACAGGCACGTTTGAGGGGCGTGTGTTGTACGACGTACGGGTTCAAGTCCCGTCACTCGCACCAAAGCATTCAAACCCGAACGTTTTACCGATTGGTAAAACGTTCGGGTTTGTTGTTTTCTTAAAAGATGTTAAATAAGCCTTTGTTTGTGGCAGTACAGAGTTAATCGCTCTGTGCTGCCACTTCTTCTTTTCAATGAATTTCGTACACAAGGGAAAATTGAAATGAAGATTTTTAAAACGATTGTATTAGCATTAATGATAGCAATAAATTTACAGACTGGATATTACGCTTTATTGTATAAGGTTCAGATAGCTACAGGTGTTTTTCTTATATGTTTAGGTTTAACATTGTTTGTTGCAAGCGATGGTGGGATGAATTGACACATGGCTCTTCTATGATTGATGATGTACTTTTCGATATGCTTGATGATTATAATTTTGAAATGCTCTATGATTATAGTTTCGAGAGAATATTTCGAAATCACTTTCATTCCCTAAAAAGGGATTGTGCTGACCGTCCGTTTGAGATTACTTACTTTTCGATATCAGGTCAGCACAATCTCTGAAAGCAATTTTTGATGCTCCTCGGTTTGATATGCTATATGACTATCGTTTGCAAATGAGGGAGAGAAATTTTCGTACACAAAATTATTTTCTTCAAAAGATGATAAGATATTTTATTGACGAAAATGCCCCGCAGAAGCGGGGCAAAAATTACAAGCCAATTGGATAATCTCCGTATCCCATACAACAGGAAATGCCTCCCAGCGAAAAGCGTTGCATTTCAATTGTTGCTAAAAGAATGCAAATACATGTATGGTACATACTGTTGATATCATAGGTAAAGCCTAAAGATTTGTGTTTGGATTTCTTTTCAACAACAATTTCTACAGCAATTAATTCATCAAGAGCTTTTCTTAAAACATCTTCATCAAAGCACAATTTTTCTTGTAGTTCTCCAAGGCTAATATCACTCATGGATATTATACCAAGACAAACATTAAGATTGTCCTTGTCTGAAAGGACGGGCAATACCTTCTGAGCAAATTCCACTGTGTCTTGATTAATGCTTTCAAAAAAGTCTCTTGTAATAATTGCACCATAACCTTTGCCTGACAACAATGATAAGCCATTTTCATTAGATAAGTGAAGCGGTTCATCATACATGACGGGAGTTCTATTTTTATTATTCCATCTACTTATGCCGTGATGAGCATACGCAAAAATTGTTAGAGCTTCTTTGTACGACTCTTTACTTTGTTGAGAATGCTCTGCTACCTTATCCCAAATCTTATTATAAATATCGTTGTAAGCGTATTCCTCACCATAGAAAAGATAATCAATACTGGTTTCAAAGTATTCTGCAATAAGAGGAAGAGTTTGCGTGTCGGGCTGAGATGTGTTCGTCTCCCATTTTGAAACAGCCTGTGGAGATATATTCAGCGCAACAGCTAACTGTTCTTGTGTGATACCTTTTTTCTTTCTTAAATCAGTGATATTCTTAGAAATGTTAATTTCTTTCATAATATTTGTTCCTTTCAACATACTTGCCGTGCGCGCTTCGACTGTAATTACATTGTATATGTAATTCAGTTTGTAATCAACAACTTGTTCGTATGCAAACTCAACCACCAGTTGTCAATTTTCAGCAAAAACTATTATCAGTTGTTTTTATTATATCATAATATCATATTATCGCAAATAATCTTCGTTTATTAAATACACTTATTACTATTTTAGTTCACAGCTTTTTACGCAAGGCTTGGTCCCTATCCTTGTGTTGAAATAAAATTTTTAGAGAAAGGAGACGGTTTGCTATGTCAGATTCTAATAATATTACAGTGTTAAATCCGGGTCTGTATAAAAACTTGCTTGCTCAAGTTGAGTCTATCTATAAGCACAGTAACGAGCTTAGTTTTAAGACAAGAGCTGATAAGCCGAAGAAAAAGTAAGCTATTAAGTACAAAATTTATGATTTTTATTTGAATTTTTTCCTAAGCATCATCGCAACTATAGACAAAACACCAATTATGATGTTAAAATATGAATTGGGTAGTGTGCGGCATTACTCTATTGTACAGGAGATTTTTATTTATGGATGAAATAAAGCAAAGAATAATGACAGGCGAGCGAGCTCTGTTTGCCTCGAACAGCCTTAAAATTACAGATACAATATTTGACGACGGCGAATCACCGCTTAAGGAGAGCCGGAATATAGTATTGGACGGCTGTATGTTCAAATGGAAATATCCGCTTTGGTACTGCGATAACGTAACGGTAAGCAATTCCTCGTGGTTCACCATGGCGCGTGCCGGAGTATGGTACAGCAATAATATCAAAATATCCGATTCGGCTATTGAGGCACCGAAAAATTTCAGGCGCTGCAGGTTCCTTGAGCTTTCGGGCGTTTCAATGCCCAACGCTGCCGAGACACTTTGGAGCTGTAACAACGTGAAGCTGCAAAATGTCACTGCCAAGGGCGAGTATTTTGCAATGAACAGCACCGATATTTCGGTCGAAGGGCTTACTTTGTACGGCGACTATTCTTTTGACGGGGCAAGAAACGTTGAAATAAGAAATTCGCGCCTGCTTTCAAAGGACGCGTTCTGGAACAGCGAAAACGTTACCGTTTACAATTCTTTTATTTCAGGCGAGTACCTCGGCTGGAACGCCAAAAATCTTACGCTTGTGGACTGTACGGTAGAGAGTCTGCAGGGAATGTGTTACATTGATAATCTCGTTATGAAAAACTGCAGACTGCTCAATACAACGCTTGCTTTCGAGTATTCCGATTGCGATGTGACGATTGAGGGAAATGTTGACAGCGTATTCAATCCGAAAAGCGGCACCATAACCGCCGGCAGAATAGGCAAACTGATAATCGAGAAGGACAAGGTCGATCAAAGAAAAACGAAAATCGTTTGCAGTCAGATAGACGAAAGGGCTGACAAACCCGATTATTCCACACACAGAACATTTTAAAACGGAGAAAAAATATGTTTGATTTTGATAAGGAAACAGACAGAAGAAATACCGGCTCCCTTAAATGGGATGTAAAGGAAAACGAGCTTCCCATGTGGGTTGCTGATATGGATTTCGAAACCGCGCCTGCAGTAACAAATGCGATAAAAGCACGGGCTGAGCACGGCATTTTCGGCTATTCGGTTCTGCCCGATAAATGGTATGATGCATATATAGGCTGGTGGAAAACAAGACACGGATTTTCGATTGACAAGGATTGGCTGATTTTCTGCACGGGAGTGATACCTGCAATATCAAGCATTGTTAGAAAGCTGACGACACCTGCGGAAAAGGTTGTACTGATGACGCCGGTGTATAATATTTTCTTCAATTCGGTGCTTAACAACGGCAGGGTTGTGCTCGAGTGTCCTCTTGACTATAGCGACGGCAGCTACAGTATAGATTTTAAGGCGCTTGAAAAGTGCCTGTCCGATCCGCAGACATCACTTATGATACTCTGCAATCCGCATAATCCGATAGGTAAGATATGGGATGCCGAGACGCTCAGGCGCGTAGCCGACATGTGCAAAAAGTACAGTGTCACGGTGATATCTGATGAAATTCATTGCGATCTTACCGACCCCGGGTGTGAGTACATTCCGTTTGCCTCGGTGTCTGATACCGCAAGGCTCAACAGTATTACATGCGCAGCTCCGACAAAATCATTCAATATTGCCGGATTGCAGACTGCGGCGGTTATAGTACCCGATCCGGTGCTGCGCCATAAGGTATGGCGCTCACTGAATACCGACGAGGTGGCAGAGCCGAATGTATTCGCCGTCGATGCGGTTGTCGCCGCATATGATGAGGGCGCAGAATGGTTTGACGCTCTGCGCGGTTATATTTATGATAATAAAAAATATGCAGAAGAAATTCTTGGCTCCTTCAAAAACATAAGGCTTGTAAAGTCACAGGCTACCTATCTTTTGTGGCTTGACTGCACGGCTATGCCTCTTAAAGGAGATGCGTTGGCTGAGAATCTGAGAAATAAGACCGGTCTTTATCTGTCGTCTGGCAGCGCCTATAAAGGGAACGGAGCCGGCTTTTTGAGAATGAATATAGCCTGCCCCCGATCCCGCCTTATCGATGGCTTGGAAAGGCTTGGAAGGTATTCGGAAAGTTGCGGATCCTGAGACGCAGTAAAGCCCCACTCCTGCCGTTTTGTTTTATAGCCATATAGCAACAAATTTTAGTTTATAGGTGAATAGCGTTCTTATAATTAATTGACAGACGTAGGGAACGAGCCTTGAGTGTCGTTCCGTGCGGTCTCAATTGACTTTTTAAGGAACGACACTCAAGGCTCGTTCCCTACAAGTGCACAATTAGATTTTTGGCTTTTTACACCGCTAAACTAAAATTTATATACTCAGACAGCACAAAAATTACCGTCAACAAAAAGCTCCGGTTCTGAAAACAGAACCGGAGCTTTTTGTTGGTGGAAACAGACAGGCTCGAACTGTCGACCTCCTGCGTGTGAAGCAGGCACTCTGACCAACTGAGCTATGCTTCCGACAAAGGTCATTATACATCAATCGGTCAGTGATTACAAGCATTATTTTTCTTTGCTGCAATTTTTTTTGGAAAATCCGCTCGGCGTTATGCCGTATTGCTTCGAAAATACCTTTGTAAAATAGTTCTGGTCGCTGAATCCGGAATTCAATGCGGCTGCCTTGACGCTTGATCCGTTTGTCAGTATTTCTGCTGCCTTTTCTGTTCTTAATTTGGTTATATAAGTACCCAAGGTCTGTCCGTACTTGTTTCGGAAGCTGTTCATAAGCGTTGTCCGGCTGCATCCGAAAACGCCGCACAATGCCTTGACAGAAAGGTCTTTGCTGTAATTCTCATTTACATAGCGGTATATATTCTCGGCAAGCCCCGAAAATCCGGGGGCTACACGATTGGAATCGGTCATGTATTCTGCGATAACCGCAAGTATGTTGAGATAGCTTTCAATAAGTCCGCTTTCGCATCTCGGTATTGAATTGACCGACCTTTTCAGCAAAGCGCTGTCATCAAAGTATTTTGAGGACAGGTTTTCAATTTCTTTTATTGACTGATTCGAGTCATCTGTAAACTGCCCCATCATAAAATAGCCCGAAAGCACCCCGTAGTGAAATATAGGGGCTACCGTTTCAATAAGTCCGCAGTGACAGCGGTATGTATAAGGCTCACCGGTTTTCTCAACATGCTCAAAAGCCGCTTTGTCAGCCGCAATGCATCTGCCGATTACATCTCCCTGGTGCTGCACCTGTTCACAGAATTCCGACAAACTCTGCGGATAGCAGTAGATCTCATTCATATAAAGATCGTGTATTGATATCCTGGCTCCGGTTATTTTATGGAAATCTCTCAATATCGATATCGTTTCTATATTGCTGCTCATTGCAATCACCTCAGTCTATTTTACTATTTTACTAAAACATTATACCTAATTCCATAGAAATTTCAAGGCTTTAATTGTATAATTAATTTGTTTAAATTACAGATCGGTCTAATTTGAGTCAGGGGGGAAGCGGATTTGATCGGAAACAGATATTTCATAGGTGTTGATATAGGCGGTACTAATACTGTCGTGGGAATTGTGGATAATGACGGCAGTTTGATTGCCAAAGAGTCATTTAAGACAAAGCCCGACGGTGATCATGCAGTATTTGCAAAAAAGATATATGATTTTTCTGTCGGACTGGCTGTAAAAGCCGGCATCCCAATGTCAGATATAGCAGCTGTGGGTGCTGCCTGTCCGGGCGTCATAAAGGACGGAAGGGTCGTCTTTTCAGCTAATCTGAAGATGAATGATGTACAGTTTGACGAAATGCTGAAACAGCACTTTTCGGTGCCTTCATATGTCTGTAACGATGCCAACGCGGCAGCCTTTGCCGAATCGGTCTGCGGCTGCGGTAAGGGCGCCCATTCTCTCGTGGCCGTTACGATAGGAACCGGCATAGGCGGCGGAATAGTGCTCGACGGGAAAATATACGACGGTGTAGGCGGTGCCGCTGCCGAAATAGGGCACATAACGGTTGTGCCCCAGGGCAGACAGTGCGCCTGCGGAAGAAAGGGCTGTTTTGAGTGCTATTGCTCGGCAACGGCTCTTGTAAACGATACAAAAGAGGCTATGCTCGATAATCCAGACAGCAAAATGTGGCAGGTGGCAAGTACGATATCTGACGTTGACGGGCAGACAGTGTTCAGGGCGATGAAGCTGGGGGACGGAGCAGCAAAAAAGGTGTTTGATCGCTTTTGCCGCTATTTCGGCATAGGTATCAGCAATATCATAACCCTGCTGCAGCCTCAGATCATTGTTATAGGCGGAGGCATGTCTGCCGAAGGCGAAACCTTGGTGGCACCTATCAGGAAATATGCCTCGCAGATGTCACTCAAAGGTGCGTTTGAGGGAAAAACCGAAATAATGGCGGCAAAGCTCGGCAATGATGCCGGTGTGCTCGGCGCGGCTTTGTACGCGATGGAGGAGAATAAAGAATGAAAAAAAGACGGGACTTAAATATCTGGGATGCACTTAAGCAGTGGAGCGGACTTGGAAAGTTCATAGATTTCAGACCGTACGGAAACGGTCATATAAACGACACATTCCTGGTGCGTTATGAAAACGATGACTTAAAGGCGGTAAAGTACATATTGCAGAAGATCAACAAATGCGTCTTTAAAAATCCCGAACAGGTAATGAGCAATATAATGAACGTTACCGAATTTCTCAAAAAGAAGATATCCTCTGCAGGCGGCGATCCGGAAAGGGAGACCCTTACCGTTTTAAAAAACGATTCAGGCTGCGGTTACTATACCGATGGTGCTGGTGATTATTGGAGAATGCTCGGCTTTATAGCCGACGCGGTGTCACTTGATCTTCCGGAAACAAGCGAGGATTTTTATCAGAGCGCTATTGCATTCGGCAGGTTTCAGCATATGCTGTCTGATTTTCCGGCGGATACGCTTTATGAAACAATACCCGATTTTCACAACACACCCGTAAGGTTCAAAGCCTTTATGGAAGCAGTGGAAAATGATATATGCAGCCGCGCCGAAGGCGTTAAGGATGAAATAGATTTCGTTATCAGACGCAAAGAATATATGAATACGCTTGAGGACGCGCATAAAGCAGGCAAGCTTCCGCTTAAGGTGACTCATAATGACACTAAAATGAACAATGTCCTGCTTGATAAAGACACAAGAGAGCCTGTGTGCGTAGTTGATCTTGATACGATAATGCCGGGCTATTCGGTCAACGATTTCGGCGACTCGATACGTTTCGGTGCAAGCACCGCGGCTGAGGATGAGAAGGATCTTGATAAGGTACATTTCGATATGACCCTTTTTGAGACCTATACAAGGGGCTTTTTAAAGGGCTGCGGAGGAATGTTGAGCGACGACGAGCTTAAATATTTGCCCGACGGCGCTATTATGATGACTCTGGAATGCGGTATGCGCTTTCTTACCGACTACCTTTGCGGTGACAGGTATTTCAAAACCGCGTACCCTGAGCACAACCTTGTCAGATGCCGTACGCAGTTCAGACTGGTAAGCGAAATGGAAAATGAAAGAGAAAAAATGAATTCAATAATAGAAAGGTACAGATAAATGAGATATTTTGAAACCGAAAAATATCATCAGATGTCGAGAAAGGCTGCCAACATTATTTCTGCTCAGATAATAACTGAGCCCGATTCTGTGCTTGGTCTTGCGACCGGATCGACTCCGCTTGGAATATACCGTCAGCTTATTGAATGGTACAAAAAGGGCGATCTTGATTTTTCACAGATCACCACGGTAAACCTTGACGAATATATAGGACTTTCCGGTGACAATGAGCAGAGCTACAGATACTATATGAACAACAATTTTTTTAAGCACGTCAATATCGACATGAACAGAACCTTTGTACCGAGCGGAATTGCCGCCGATATAAAAGCTGAATGTGATGAATTTGACGCGAGAATCAGGAGAATGGGCGGAATAGACCTGCAGCTGCTCGGTATAGGTGAGGACGGTCACATCGGCTTTAACGAGCCTGATGATTTTTTTGTTAAATCGACACATGTCGTAGATCTTGATCCCACCACCATTGCTGCCAACGCGCGTTTCTTTGATTCGCCGTCTGATGTTCCGCGCAAGGCTATAACCATGGGCATGGTATCGATCATGCAGGCTAAACGCATACTCCTTGTAGCATCGGGCGAAAAGAAAAAGGATATTCTCGAAAAAGCATTTTCGGGTCCCATAACTCCGAGAATACCTGCATCCATACTGCAGCTTCATGAGGATATAACGGTTATTTACAGCAAACGTTCAGAGGACTGATTGTCCGGTCGGAGAAATACAAGATGATAATTAAAAATGCCAGGCTGAAATACGGAACGGCAGATATTAAAACAGAAAACGGAATAATAACGGGGATAGGCAGCTTCAGCGGCAGTGAAACCGTGGACGCATGCGGCAAAAGGGTAATACCCGGGCTTATTGATACACATATTCACGGCTTCGGCGGCTTTGACGCCTCCGACGGCAAACTGGGCGATATCAGCATGGCTCTGGCAAAGACAGGCACCACCACATGGCTGCCCACCGCTATGACCGATAGTGCCGACCAACTTGAAAAGCTTACACATCAGGACATAGATGTTAAGGGTGCCAATATTCCGGGATTTCACCTTGAGGGTCCTTATATCTCAAAGCATAAAAAAGGCGCGCAGAATGAGGCTTATATAAAGGATCCTGATATAAATGAGTTTTCACGGTTTAAAAATGTAGCAGCCGTGACTTTGGCACCCGAGCTTGGGGGAGCGGTTGAATTTATAAAAGCCGTCGGGTGCCATGTGTCGATAGGACATACATGCTGCACATATGACGAAGCCGCTGCCGCCATACAAGCCGGTGCCGACTGCCTTACGCATACCTTCAACGCCATGCCGCCGTTTCTGCACCGTGAGCCGGGTCCCATAGGCGCCGCCTTTGACAATGGCGCTTTTGCCGAGGTGATATGTGACGGTGTCCATGTTTCGCTTACCGCCGTAAGAGCGCTGTATAAAATGTTCGGCAGTGACAGGCTGATACTTGTGAGTGACTGTATAAGACCTGCCGGACTTGCCGACGGCGAGTATTCCTCCGGCGGACTTGCGGTGTTCATGAGAAACGGCAGACTTGAACTTGACGACGGGACATTGGCTGGCGGTTCGCATCCGCTGCTTTATTGCGTAAAGGTTGCTGTCGAGTCCGGCATCGATTTCTACGAGGCAGTGAAAATGGCAAGTGAAACGCCGGCAAAAAGATTCGGTCTAAACAAAGGCACCATATCCGTAGGTTCTGATGCCGATATGCTCATACTTAATCAGGATATGACTGTCAATAAGGTGTTTATTGGCGGCAAAACGGTATGATTTCTTGATTTGTGCAAAAAACACTATTGTCTTTTTTTTAACAAACTTTCTCTTGATTCGGCGGTTTTCCTTGATAAACGGTTATTTGCTTTTCCATAAATACATATTGGTGTATCGAAAAGTGCATAAAATTTTTTGTCTTGATTATTGATTTTATGTGCAGAAAAGAATATAATCATAGATGTAATCCGTTATATTTGGAGGAATAAATAATGAAGGCTAAGAGATTTTTTGCCGCTGCACTGATGGTTCTTATGGTTTTGGGCTTGTTCGGTGCATGTGGAAAAAAAGAAAACACATCATCCGGCAGTGCATCCTCCGGTCCTGATGCCAGCGAACTTGTCAACAGCTACATAAATACCGCTGATGTCAGTTTCCTTGATGCCGACGGCGAGGCTGCATACCGCATAGTTCGTCCCGAGGAAGCATCAAATGATGTTTCATTGCTTGGATCGCTCGTTTTTAAAACCTACAAGGCTCAGTACAACGTTTCTCCGGCAAATGTTACTGATTCGGAGGAGAAAAATGACAGAGCCGAAATACTCATCGGTAAAACTAACCGTGATTCCACTGCCAAAGCGCTGCAGATTCTGAACGCAGAGGGTTCGGGACGTGCCGACGAATATATAATCTGCACTATAGACAAAGATATAGTAATTGTCGGTTCAAGTGATGAGTCTACGATTACCGCAGCAAATTATTTCTGTGATAATTACCTTAAGCAGAATCCTGTTTCCGGAGGAATAAATTATTTCTTCAGTGATCCCAACGCATACAAACCGCTCACTATTTTCGGATTGAACCATCTTTCAAATATTAAGGTAGTGCGTCCGATATATAATGTGTCGTATTTAACCCAGAATGAGACCAACAGCCTTTTGGATGCGATACTTAAAAACAACGGATATGCGCTTGAACTGCAGAAGGATCAGGTCGCTTCCAACACCGGTAATAAAACCGATGGTTCGGGAACGCTTACGGTGACCGACGCGGCGGAGTATGAAATAATAATCGGCAACTGTAAACGCGACGGTGTAAATATTATTTCCGATCCTGATAAATATGAGATACGCATTGAAGATAAGAAGATATTCTTAAACGGCGGCAGCGCACATGCGACCGCACTTGCCGTTTCCGAGTTTACAAAGATAATTTCTGCTAATACTGAAATTACTCCTGCGCTCTCGGTTGCGTCCGGTTCGTATGACGAGGTCATAAAATCATATGACAGCGCCAGCACATATAAGTGGGTATGGGGCGACTATTTTGACGGCACATCCATAAATGAATCAATATGGGATGTCAGATGGGACGAAGGAACGAACTATCCGACCGATGCGACCGGCAGAAGTCCTATGCGCGGAAGCAGCAAGCTGAAAAACAACTACGTTAAGGACGGCTGCTTCTATATAGCTGCAGAGATGGACACTGAGCATTACTACGGCGGAAGAATAACGACCGAAACAATGATGCAGTACCTTTACGGATATCTTGAAATTTCGGATATCCATCCGAAGGGCGTCGGTATGTGGACCTCGCTCTGGGGTGTTTCGGTATTGCAATCCGGCACCGGTCCTATAACTGATGAGACCGCTATGTACCATAGCGAGACCGATGTTGAGGAGTGCTACGGAGACGGCACATGGGTCTACGGCAATACATTTGCGTGGCCTACGCATTACGGTAAGGCGCAGCTTGGAATACCGGCTGATAAGACGGGCGCTGTGCATGTAAACAATGCAAGACACAGTGATGACGACCGCGGCTTCTGGATGGATTTCCACACCTTCGGCTATGAATGGGTCGATCAGACCCGCGTCAGGTTCACCTGCGATGGTGAGGCGTATGTTGATCAGGAACTGAGGGAAGGCGCCGAGCAGCTTGCCTATTCTCAGCCGACCTATATGCAGATATCCATGGTATTCGGTTCTTCCAACCAGGGTCTTACGACCGATGAGAAGGAGCTTACCGAAACCAATAAATTCATAACCGACTGGATAGCTCTTTATCAGAAAACAGGTCAGACAATGTGGCAGACTTCGCGCAAGAATGCGATGGACTGGAAGATAACACATTCATAAATAACCCTAAGCCGGAGGCTTTTAAAGCCTCCAGCTTTCTGTTTTTAAATATGTACAAATTGCTAAAACAAACATAATATTATGGACTTTACGCTAAAATTCAATGCAAATATGTACTTTTGATAGGCAATTATTCTTCTATTTATCTATTCCCTTTGCAGAATGCCTATGATATACTTTAATTAAAAGATACGGAAAGGGAGAAAGCAAGTGAATAAATATGTGAAATTAATTTGCCTGATTTTTGTCCTTTTACTGACTGCGTCACTTTTCGGCGCATGCGGTAAAAAGCAAGACGCGTCATCGGGCGGTTCGGGTGATGCCGGCAGCGTCGACACAGGCGGCATAATAAGCACAGCCGATGTTAATTTTGTAGACTCTGACGGGGAATCTACCTATAGGGTTGTACGCCCGGAAGACGATGCGAATATTTTGCCGCTTGCTACGTCGGTTTATAAGAAAGTACTGGAAGTTTACAAGGTCAAAGCCTCAAATATTTCCGATTCGACCGAAAAGGACGGCAGGGCGGAGATACTTATAGGTGATACCAACCGTGAATCAACCAAAAAAGCGCGCGAACTGCTGATAGCAGAGGTTGGCGGTCATTATAATGATTACATTATCTGCACGATTGATAACGATATCGTCATATACGCCCTCGATAACGAAACTCTGGGTAAGGCGGTTGAGCGTTTCAATACCGATTACATTACCGGAAATGTTGTGACCGGCGGTATCAACTGCACCTTTTCAGATACTTCCGGCTTTACTGAGCTTAAAATATTCGGTATCGATAAGCTTGCAAAGATCAATATAGTAAAGCCGATATATAATACCTCGTATCTTACGATGAATGCGGTAGATGAGCTTGTGGATGACATTAAGAAAAAATCCGGCTATGCGCCGAAAATTGTCAATGATACCGTCACTGCCGGTCCTGTAGACCCAACGCTCAGCCGAACGGAAACTGCTGAATATGAGATAATTGTCGGCAACTGTGACCGCGACGGTGTAAAGACAATATCAGATCATGACACATATGAAATACGCATAGAGGACAGGAAAATATTTTTAAACGGCGGCAGTCCGTATGCGACCGCAATGGCTGTTACGGAATTTGATAAACTGATTTCAGCCAATTTGGAGATCACATCATCCATGTCGGTGGAAAACGGCAATTATAACGATGCGATAGGATCATACGATACCGCAACAACATATGTACCCACATGGAGGGACGACTTTGACGGTACCGAGATCGATCTTAAAAAATGGGATGTCAGATGGGACGAGGTTTCCGGATACAGGTCGGCTGCAAACGGCAAGGATCAGCGCCGCGGAAACAAACGGCTTAACAACAACTATGTCGCGGACGGCAAGCTGTATGAGGTCGCTGTTGAAACAAGCGACACATATTACGGCGGTATGCTGACTACCATAGATCTTATGGAGTACCTGTATGGATACATAGAAATATCCACGGTTCACCCTAAAGGCATGGGCTTCTGGACTGCTCTCTGGACGCAGTCAAAAGGCGCCAAAAATGTTGAGGACAGAACCTCGCAGCTATTCTTCAGCGAGACCGACATTGAGGAGTGTTACGGACCCGGCACATGGGCGTACGGCAACACCTTCGCATGGCCTACGTCGCTCGGTAAAGAGAATGGATATACCGAGACTATACATGTAAACAACAAGGTGATAAGCAAGGATGCCAGGGGTTTCTGGATGGATTTCCATACATACGGATACGAATGGCTTGACAATACGCATGTCCGCTTTACCTGCGACGGTGAGGTCTACGCCGATCAGCAGTTGAGGGAAGGACCCGAGCAGATCGCGTACTCTCAGCCGGCATATCTGAAACTGAGTCTTGCCTGCGGATCGGGCAACCACGGACAGCCCACGACCGATCCCGATGAATGGGCGAATACCAACAAATATATTGTTGATTGGGTACACATTTATCAGAAGGATGGACAATCGCTCTGGAGCACCGATATGCTGCACGGCGATTTTAAAAAAATACATTAATCGCTGCAGGCAACTGTGATTACAGGCTTAATGGAAATATAAATATATGAAAAACAAAACGGCAGGAGTTCTGCCGTTTTGTTTTTATCAGCTCCAAAAATTTGAATTTATTATCTGATTTTACCTATAATATAATTTTTCAATATGCAAACAATACTATTGCAAACGCGAAAAAACATTAAAGGGAGGGAAAACAAATGACAGCAGTTCCTGAAGCAAGAGAGGCTCTCAACCGTTTCAAGATGGAGGCCGCTAACGAAGTAGGCGTCAACCTGAAGCAGGGATACAACGGCGATCTTACCGCTAAGCAGGCTGGTTCTATAGGCGGACAGATGGTCAAGAAGATGATCGAGTCTTACGAAAGCAGCATCAAATAAGATACCTTTCGAATAGTGAGACGCCGCATACCTGAGTTTGGGTGTGCGGCGTCTTCGTTTCGCCCGTTTTTATAATTTTATTTGCCGAAATCTGCGTTGTAAAGTGATATGACCCATTTTCTTTAAAAAAAGAAGAAAATGAATG
>UQDO01000034.1 GCA_900539855.1 uncultured Oscillospiraceae bacterium | reverse complement strand
TCTTCTTTCTTCCCTCGGTAGAACCGAGGGATTTTTTCCACGTCTAAAGACACCATAAAAACACACCGCATGCACCTTATGCATGCGGTGTTCCGTTTATGCTTATAATACAAACTGTTTGATATATTCCGCGCTCTGCTTTGCACTCTCCAGCGGATCAACCTCCCAGCCGTAGTCCTGCTCGTAGCAGAAATGGGTTATACCCTTTTTCTTTGCAACATCAATCACCTTTTTGAAGTTTATATTGCCGTTGCCAAGCTCGGTGATAGCACCGTCGCTTTTGCCGAGCGGAACATTTTTGTCTTTAAGGTGCAGTATGTCTATCCTGTCTCCGTGCTCCTCTATCCAATCGGTCACACTGACACCTGCATGCTGCAGCCAGTATGTATCGGCAACGATCGACACGGTTTCCGGATCAAACTCACTGAGGAAAATGTCCATTATCGTTTTGTCGCCGTCTATCTTAGAAAACTCACGGGCATGGTGGTGATATGTGAATTTCATTCCGTTTTCGGCAAGGATCTTTGCTATCCTTTTTACATCTTCAGCAAAGTTCTTGACCGTTTCAAGCGGAATGACACCGTCAAAAATATGAGGCATACCGCCGACACCGGCGTTGGTTGTGCCAAGAACCTTGTGTACCCTTATGCATTCGTCCATATCCTCAAAAAGCGACCACGGTGAATGTGTTCCGCACACTTTAAGACCTGCGTCCGCAGCGATCTTTGCAAACGCTTCATAAGGAATGGGCATTCCGGCAGTCTGCACCTCGGTGTAGCCGTAACGGGCAAGCTCCCCAAAGGTATATTTTATGCGGTCCTCGCTTTTCATAAAGTCGCGCACGCTGTAAAGCTGGATTCCGAGTTCTGACATCAAAAGCACCTCATTTATTAAAAATCTTCATTGTTTCGCCGCGCTTCTGATAAAGTGCAACATGTTTCAACTCAAGCGTGTACCTGAACGGAGCCTCTGTTCCGTCCAGTCCCCAGCCGAGCTTTCTGCCCGGCGTGTAGAGAAATTCGGAAAGAATAACATGCACAGGTTGGTGGAAGGTATTCATGCACACCTTTTCCGACCTGAAATTCTTCTTGCCCTCAGCCGTAAGATCTGCATGGCAGTAGACTTCGCCGTCAACACCAAAATCAATATACTTGTCGGTCCAATCCATAAAATATGTATGATATTCCTCACGGAGTTTTTCCGGCTCGCTGTCAAATGTATGGCTGCGGTCATCGCGCTTTATCTTGCCGTCAAATGACGTATGCGTCTTACCCCACGAATGAAGATTTGAAACCACGTTTCTCTCGCTGCCGAGCAGCTCGACCATATCTATTTCAGCGAGGTTGCCGCGCTTGGTCCTGCCGTTTGAGCAGAACCAGAAGGCAGCACTGTTGCCTTTATAAAACGGCACTTTAGCTGTTATTTCAAAATAACCGTATTTGAACTCCATTCTGTCGGTCGTCATAAGAAAATACGGTGACACATAACCTGATCCGTCGGTTTTCTTATACGACGTCAGAAAAATGCTGCCGTCACGCATTTCATATGTGTTAGCATCCATTTTTCGCTCAATGTCTGAGCCGCCCATATGAGGCAGCGGATTCCAGAACTCGGTATCGAGCTTTTTGGCATTGAAACAATCAGCCCAGACCAGTTCTCTGTCGCCCTTCGACATCGGGATATCGATTCCGCCCTTTGCAAAAACATGCTTTTTCATTTTTACGATCAGCCCTTTCTGCATACGCATAGCGTAAGGTAGCCGTAAAAGATGTTAAGATGATCGCCGGTCGGTACCCGGCAAAGTGAGAAAGCGCATTATCGGAGTAAAAAGACCTTTGATGATCTTCCACCTTATCTACGGCATTCTGACATTTAAGTCACGGAAAGTATAACACGTTGTACATCAAAATGCAACACATTTTTGTGATATTTGTGCAAAATTACAGCCCCCGGATCTATATCGGGGGCTGATCTGAAAATTTACACCTTTACGCTGCACAGACGGTAAAAGCCGTCCGAATACTCTATATCGTTTTCAAGATAGACCTCACAATAGCCGCCCCTTATTGCAAGACCGAGCTCATATTCACCCGACGGCAGCGATTTCACCGGCATGGATATTTCTTCGGTCGTAACACCCGGCATCCATTTTGTGATATCCACAGCTGTGGTGAATTCTATCATATTTTTATCGTTTTTCAGCCTTAAGATCAGCGGCAAGGCATCATATATCGGAGCTACTCCTGTGTTTTCAACGGTCGGTTTCAACTGCAATGAACCGTTCTCAGCCTGATCAGACACAGCAAGTCCTTTTAAAGTAAAGTGGTATCCCATTTTCGATATCCAATAATCTATTTTATCCTTCCATTCAAACGGTATCGGCATCGACTTGCCGTTGAAGTGGCTTATGTGCCACCCAAGAGTTTTTTCTATGACATCGTCAAGGCTCCAGCCGAGACGCTTCCATTCACAAAGCCACCAATAGGACTCAAACGAGACCGGAGCCGTTTTCCAACATTCCGACAAGATTTCCGCCTTTTCAGGGTAATACTTTGTCAGCAGCCACGGATTGCCCACCCCGTCGCCTCGCCAGCCTATGGGTTTTGTTTTTCTGCCGTATTCAATAAGCTCCGGAGCCGCGACCTGTCCGATAAGGTGTGTGTTCTTGAAGCTTTCGGTATATACATCTATCAGCTCCTCAAGAGCTTCGGTTGGGTACTCCTCATAATATGAGCCCTCTCCCCACGCGCCGGTTATGGAAATATCCATCATATTAAGAATGGGATTTATGTCAAACTGCCCGGCAAAATGGCGTATCGTCTCGCCGAATATTTTAAGATAAACAGGGTCGGCAGGTGAACGCTTGACGCGCTTTCCGGCAGGTCTTTCAGGGCACGGCGTGATCTTTTTCAGCCAATCCGGCACGTCGTCCTCCGGTCTTGTGCTGTGCGGAAGTATCCGGAACATAACGGTCTGTCCCTTTTCGTTGGCGCGTCTTAAAATATCACGGACCAGTTCGTCGTTATATACTCCCCTTTCGGGCTCATACAGCTTCCAGAGTATCCTTATGTATGCCACCCTGCCGTCGGGATAAAAGCCTTCGCTCCTGCCGTTATGCTCAATATAGTCAGGTACCGGATAACATTCTCTTTCCTCGGTCTCAAGTGCGTTGTTGTTCGGATCCACTATGATATCGGAATACAGTGGATCGCCCAAAAAATGCTGGAATGTAGTAAAACCTATAAAAGGGTTCTGCTTTAAGGCTTTGCCGCTTTTATATGAATAATTCATGCTCTCACCCTCCGGCAGCATTAATATGTTTTAAAAATGGTAACATATTTACACTTTCAAGTCAAGCAAAAGTATAATTGATTTCAGACCTTTATCAGACCACGACCTGCAGCAAGAACTCATCTCCGTCAAGAGAAAAGCGGCAATTTCCGCCCAGCTTTTCCGTTATGTAATATATACTTTTTGTTCCGAATCCGTGATTATGCTTATCGGTTCTCGGCAAGCCGTCAATTATCTGCGGCTTTGTGGCGTATGTGTTCTTTATTGATATCAGAAGCTTTTTATCATTCATCCTCATATCAAGGCTGATGCGTCGTTTTTCCGGTTCAAGCTCCATAACCGCATTTATTGCGTTTTCAATGCCGTTCGAGAGAATGGCGGTGAGATCAATGTCTGAAATATCAAGCTTTTCAGGCACCTTTACAGAATGTTCGAATACTATACCGCCGCTTGCTATTTCATTTTCATGCGAGGACAAAACTATATTTACCAATTCATTGTTGCTGTATTTTTCCGGCTTGGTAGCGTCGACGACCTTGGTTATTTCGTTGATGTAACTTATAGCCTTTTTTCCCTCGCCGTTTTCGATAAACGAAGATATATTAATGAGGAAATGCCGCATGTCGTGCCTTAAGATAGACATTTCCTGCTCAGCATTGCGTATTGCCTTGATCTCCCTTTCCGACTGCACTCTTTTCATTTCCATTATGCGGTTAAGCTGTTCAGCCTCGTTTTTTGCCTCATACTGATGCATATAAACGAACAGAAACACAATATAGAATATACACAAAACAAAGCCTAAGAATTCAACAACTACTTCCTTGCCGGAATAAAGAAGTCCGGTATAAACGCCTGCCACATAGTCAAACAGGTAATAAACAAACGGCATAAATCCGATTATCAGCAGTGATCTTGTCGGCTTATACAGCAGTACCGACGCCATATGTGAAACGTACTTCAGAAGCAGCACAAATACCGTGACCGTTATGGCTATTCTTGCGGTATAATATATCCACTGCTCACCGAATATGCTGTCAAATAATATTCCGACCCAGTTACTGACCTGACAGCAAAGATATGCTATGAGTACCGAAAGCAAGGTCACAACAAAACGGCATTTATAGGCTATCATAAGAAACAAGGCAAGCGGCAGATGAACGATAAGCGGATATACCTGCTCAGTCACCGCCTCGCCAAATAAAAGATATGTTGATATATAGCACACGCCGTCAGCAAGCGAAAAGCACGACAATGCAAATACATTGCGCCGGCTCATTCTTACGCCGAGAAACGCTGCCGAAATAAACACGCCGAACAGCAGCGTAGTTGCGTTATGTATAATACTCAATGCTTCCGTCAGCATCAGCTCACCCCTTAAACTCCGGTCATTCGCGGAACATGTGATTGAAATACGCTTCTTTGAAGGCTTTTGCGTATCCTCTGGCAATCGGGACGGTGCGTCCCGACCTCATAACTATTTCAGCCGCATTGAAGCGGTCAACATTCGGAATATAAACTAAATAGCTTCTGTGACATTTAAAAAAGCCGTCACGATCCGTAAAGGCAGAGCTGAACGAAAGAAGCGGATCAAGCGATTCAATGATATCGCCGTTTTTAATGTAAAACAGCGCCTTTTTATTCTGCGCCTCGACATATTCAATATCCTTAAAATAGACCTTTTGATAGCCGAAATGCGTTCTCAGCACTATACTTTCGGGCTCGCTCTCGTTGCGTCTTGCACACTCGTCAAGCACCGCATTCAGCCTGCCCGCCGTAACAGGCTTCAGTATATAGTCCTCAGCCTTGACCTCATACGATTGCAGAGCAAATTCGGGCGACGATGTCAAAAAAACCAGCATAGCAGAGACACCCTTTGTGCGGAGTTCGCGTGCAGTGTCCATCCCGTTCAGAAGCGGCATTATAATATCAAGGAATATAATATCAAAATTAATATCTTCGCAGGCGTCAAGCAGGGCATCACCGTTATCAAACGGGTATATCTCGGTTTTTATATCGTTTTGCTTTCCCCAGCGTTCGATCAGACTCACGGTATTGTTTAAAAAATCGCGGCTGTCGTCGCATACAGCTATTTTCAAGTGTCGTCACCTACCTCTGATCGTATATGTTGAATTTATTGTACTACACATTAAGCCTGTTTGCAATTAGATAAATCAGCATTTCACTCCTTTAAAGCAGCATTTCACACTTAAATGCAGGGCATCGACTTTTCAAATGGTATAATAACGCTACAAATATTTTCGGAGGATAAACACCATGAAAAAGACACTCAGCAAAATCTTAGCAGCAATAACAGTACTCGCACTTGTATTTTGCCTTGCAGGCTGCGGCAACAGCAAGAAGGATGAAGCGATAGACGCTTTCAATTCAACCAGCGCATCATTCAATGAGGTCGCAACACTCATTAACGAAAATTCGTCGGCTATCGACGGCGATATCATCGAAACATTCCAGGAGATGTCCGCACTTCTCAGCCAGTATAAGGACATACTTGAGGGCAATTCAGAAGTATCGGACGAAAAGTATGATGAAATGATTGAATGGTTCGGTTCGGTAAAAGATTGGACAAAGGATGCAAAAGCCGACATTGAAAACATGATCGACCCCGGCGCACCCGAGAAATAAGGCTTTTAAAAAAGACCGGCAGGACGCCGGTTGATAAAAAAACAATATATAACCCGGCAGGTAATCAACTGATATGCACCCCATTTGTTAGACAGTATGATATAATGTCTAACAAATGGGGTGCATATCACAACCGTTCCTGCCGGGTTTCTTTATATATATGGTTGTAAATTTTAGTTTAGCGGCATAAAAGCATGCCGGTTTATATGCTGTCAAGATATTCGGATATATCGGAGAAAGGCTCTATTATGCTGTCCTTTTTGAGGTACAGCGGATGGTGCGGATGACCTTTCGCCTTGGATCGGGCGCCGGCAGTGTACCATCCGGCACCGTATTTTTTGCCTCTCTCGACCATGTCCTTGACGCACAGCTTCAAATAGTCGCGCTTTTCGATAATCGTGCCCCATGCAGCCCACACAGCCGGCTTATGTCCGTCACCGTAAAGCGACAGTATGTATTCAAATGCCTTCATGTTCTGCTCATGCATCGGGCGGTTGAAATTCTTATCCATATCATCCGGATCGGTCGCCCTCTGTGGATAAACATTGAACATTATAAATGAGTCAAATCCATTGCCTGCGGCTATTCTTTCAACACTTTTGAGCGTGTTGTCAAGATCGTCCGGCTTTGCGGTAGACGGGTTTATACCAATGCATATAAGAGGACGCTTGCCCTTTGTCCCCAATATATACCTGTACTCCGAATAGTGGCACGGAACATAGAGCCACCTGCACTTATCGTAGTCTACGGCTGCAGCAGTTTCCTCTGACAGCGCGTCGTCAAACGACATGACATCTATATCGAGCGTTGAAGCCTGCGGTATATGCATTAATCTTTCCCCTTTTACAGTGACGGCAGCTCGGCAATGTCATTGTATTCAATGTACGGATTGCCGTCAGCGTCAAATCTCAACTTCAAAACAACATACGAGGACGTGAAATACTCCTCACTTGTAAGTCCCCAACGGTCGCCGAAATAATAATACTCGGTGCCGCCTGCCGACTCTATCGGCAGGACAAACGACGGCTGACTGTGAAACGTGGTGTCGTCTCCGAAATTGCTAAGCACCGACCACCTGCCGTCAATCATACCGTCATAGGTTTTTGAATATGTGCCCTGATTCGGTCTCCAGCCGGTGCAGTTTGAAGACAGCATATAAAACTGACCGTTCTTTTTGAACACTGCAGGAGCCTCACGGTACTCACCCTGAAACAGTACCCTGACCAATTTGTCCACATTGAGATAGTCCTCTGTAAGACGGTAGATATGCAGATCTGCATTGCCTCTTGACGAGGCTATGAAGTAAGCGTCACCACCGTCCTCGAACACTGTACAGTCGCGCGCCATATCTCCGAACGGATTGAACCGCCCGTGATAAACAAAGTCGCCGTCCGGTGTATCACAGGTCGCAACGGCACACGACGCCGCGTCGTAGTTCACACCGTTTTCATAGTGCATCCACATGACATATTTGCCGGTCGCTTTGCAATAAAGCACCTTGGGACGCTCGATATTTGCAAGCACCCTGCCGTCCTCGGTGATTCTGGTAAGGGCACCTTTTTTAAATGTATCCCCGAACTTTTCGATCGGCTTTAAAAGCTCTGCATCGGCTCTGATCCTGCCGGGTGCCGTGCGGCTCTTAGCTGTCAGAACATTGTTGCAGAATATAAATTCCTTAAAGTCCTTCGTTTTATAAACCGATACGAAGTTGTCACCGGTGCGGTTCTCACCGTACCAATAATACCACTCTTTTACCTTCAGTATCCATCCGCCGTGTGCATGGATATCATTACCTTCGTTGTCCTTCCAGATCTCGCCGTTTTTCATAAAAGCTCACCCTATTTCAAAAAATCAATCAATACCTTTTCCGCAGCAGCGTTTGTATTTCAGTCCGCTTCCGCAGGGGCAGGGAGCGTTTTTGCTTACAACGCCCTTGCCGCGCACCGTGATATTCTTAGGTCCGCCGTTTTCTTCTTCGGCAACCTTTTCACGCTTGATCTCTTCCTCATTCTTCTTGAGCCTTACGCAAAGGATCATCTTGGTCGTGTCCTCGCGTATAGACTCGGTCATGGCATTGAACATGTCATATCCCTCGTTGCGGTATGCAACGACCGGATCGTGCTGACCGTAAGCGCGCAGCCCTATTCCCTGACGCAGCTCATCCATGGCGTCGATATGATCCATCCAGTGCGTATCAACACTGCGGAGCAGCATGACGCGCTCGACCTCACGCATAAGCTCAGAGCCGAACTCGGCTTCCTTGTCGCTGTATATTTTTTCTGCCTTTTGCTCTATAAACTCGGTCACAGACTTTTTAGTCTGCTGCTCAAGCTCACGGACGTCAAATTTAAGATCGTCATCACTAAGCAGCCAGCCTGCAAAGTGATCACGCAGACCGTCAAGGTTCCAGTCGTCCGGGATGTCGCCGGCAAGGTAAGTGTCAACCGCAGACTCTATCGTATCGGTCATCATCTTCTGTACGGTATCCTTTATATCCTCGCCGTCAAGGACGCGGTTGCGCTGAGCGTATATAAGCTCGCGCTGCTTATTCATAACATCATCGTAATCGAGCACGTTCTTTCTTATGGCGAAGTTGCGTTCCTCGATCTTGCGCTGAGCGCTCTCGATTGATTTTGAAAGCAAGCCTGTTTCTATAGGCATGTTTTCGTCTACCTTGAGCATCTCCATCATTCTGTAGACACGCTCACCGCCGAACAGACGCATGAGGTCGTCCTCAAGAGACACGTAGAAACGGCTGGTACCCGGGTCGCCCTGTCGTCCGGCACGTCCGCGCAGCTGGTTGTCTATACGTCTTGACTCATGACGCTCGGTACCGATTATATAAAGACCGCCTGCTTCCTTTACCTTTTCCGCCTCGGGGGCTATCTCAGCCTTATGCTTAGCCAGAAATTCCGCATATTCACCGCGTGCTTTGAGTATATCCGGATCATAGGTCTCCGCAAATCCTGTGGCGGCGCTTATCAGCTCATCCGAATAATCAAGGCGCTTAAGATCAGCCTTTGCAAGATACTCGGCATTACCGCCGAGCACGATATCGGTTCCGCGTCCTGCCATGTTGGTGGCTATCGTAACAGCTCCGAATTTACCTGCCTGAGCAATTATCTCGGCTTCCTTTTCATGATACTTGGCATTTAAGACATTGTGCTTTATGCCGCGGCGCTTGAGCATCGACGACAGCACTTCCGATTTCTCGATCGAGATCGTACCGACCAGCACCGGCTGTCCCTTCTCGTGACACTCAACTATATTATCTATGACCGCGTTGAATTTAGCCTTTTCGGTCTTATAAACAACATCCTGCTTATCGTCTCTTATGACCGGCTTGTTGGTCGGTATCTCAACGACGTCAAGAGCGTATATCTGCCTGAATTCCTGCTCCTCGGTCATGGCGGTACCGGTCATGCCGGACAGCTTGTCATAAAGTCTGAAAAAGTTCTGGAAGGTGATGGTGGCGAGCGTTTTTGACTCATGTGCGACCTTGACGCCTTCCTTGGCTTCTATTGCCTGATGAAGTCCCTCGTTGTAACGCCTGCCGTACATGATACGTCCGGTAAACTCGTCAACGATCAGCACCTCTCCGTCCTTGACGACATAATCGACATCACGCTTCATTATGCCGTGCGCGCGGATCGCCTGCTGTATGTGGTGGGCTATGGTTATATTGTCCGGATCGTTGAGGTTGTCGATCCCGAAGAACTGCTCCGCCTTGGCAACGCCGCTGGCAGTCAGCGTGCAGGTCTTTGCCTTTTCGTCAACGATGTAATCGCCGTCGACATTCTGCTCCTCATCGGTCTTTTTATCGTCGCTTTCCCTTATGCGGAAGCATTTGAGGCCCTTTGCGAATTTATTTGCCGAGATGTAAAGATCTGACGATTTGTCTCCTCTGCCCGAAATGATAAGCGGAGTCCTCGCCTCGTCTATGAGTATCGAGTCGACCTCGTCGACAATGGCGAAGTAGTGACCGCGCTGAACGCGCTGCTCCTTATATATGACCATGTTGTCGCGCAGGTAATCGAAGCCCAATTCGTTGTTGGTGCAGTAGGTTATATCGGCGGCATAAGCCTTCTTTTTATCGTCGGTATCCATGCCCGGGACGACCAGACCGACCGTCAGTCCCAAAAAGCTGTAGACCTTACCCATCCACTCGCTGTCACGTCTTGCAAGATAATCGTTGACCGTGACGATGTGGACGCCTTTGCCTGTAAGCGCGTTAAGGTACGCCGGCAATGTCGCAACGAGCGTTTTACCTTCACCTGTACGCATCTCGCTTATTCTTCCCTGATGAAGGATTATACCGCCCAGTATCTGGACTGGGAAGTGCTTCATCGAAAGCACGCGCCAGCTTGCCTCACGGCAGACGGCGAACGCGTCGGGCAGAATGGCATCGAGCGGTTTGCCTTCGGCCAACTGAGCCTTGAACTTTTCGGTCATGCCGCGCAGCTCATCGTCGCTCATTTTTTCATATTTCGATTCAAGCTCAAGCACCTTGTCCTTTATAGGCTCAATACGCTTGATCTCCTTCTGGCTGTAATTTCCGAAGATCTTTTGGATAATACCCATTTTGTTCTCCTTAAAAAATATAGATTAAGGCCCATTTATGAGCCACATATTGCTTTTCCGTTCCATTTTACCACACATCTTACAAAAATAAAAGAGTTTTATTGCTCTTTTTACCTTTTTTATTGACCGCGGCGGTATAATGCTATATAATTGTATTTATCAATGATATGCCCGACTGCGGCTGAAAGGTTTGATGAATTTATGTACGGAAACATCCTGGACACAATAGGATTTGTAAAAGAGGCTGACAAAGAGGTCGGCGACGCTATGGAGCTTGAATTTGAGCGCCAGCAGCACAATATCGAGCTGATAGCTTCCGAAAACTTTGTTTCCCCTGCCGTTATGGCGGCAATGGGCTCGGTGCTGACCAATAAATACGCCGAAGGGTATCCCGGCAAGCGTTATTACGGCGGCTGCCAGTATGTCGACATGGTCGAGGAAATAGCGAGAGAGCGCGCCTGCAGGCTGTTCGGCTGCAAATACGCCAATGTTCAGCCCCACTCAGGCGCACAGGCAAATCAGGCTGCTTATTTTGCACTTATAAATCCCGGCGACACCGTTATGGGCATGAACCTTGCCCACGGCGGACACCTCACCCATGGCTCCCCGGTCAACAGCTCGGGCAAGCTGTACAATTTTGTCCCCTACGGTGTAAATGATGAGGGATATATAGATTACGATGAGCTGAAGCGCATCGCACTTGAGTGCAGACCTAAGCTTATAGTCGCCGGTGCCTCGGCATATGCAAGAGAGATAAAGTTTGACGTTATATCCGGTATCGCAAAAGAGGTCGGCGCACTGTTCATGGTCGACATGGCGCATATAGCAGGTCTTGTCGCAGCAGGACTGCACCAGAGCCCTATCCCCTTTGCCGATGTTGTGACAACAACAACCCACAAGACATTACGCGGACCGCGCGGCGGTATGATACTCTGCAATGACGAGAACATATACAAGGCGATCAACAAGGCTGTGTTTCCCGGAAATCAGGGCGGTCCTCTGATGCATGTAATAGCCGGAAAGGCTGTCTGCTTCGGCGAGGCGCTGAAGCCCGATTTTATCGACTATCAGAAGCGCATAGTCAAAAACGCCGCCGCACTTGCTGCATCACTCAAGGCTGAGGGTGTGAAGCTTGTGTCGGGAGGCACCGACAACCACCTGCTGCTGCTCGACCTGCGCGGCACCGGCGTTACCGGAAAGGAGCTTGAGCACAGGCTCGACGAGGTCAACATAACCGCAAACAAAAACTCCATTCCTAATGATCCCGAATCGCCGTTCGTAACGAGCGGACTGAGACTTGGCACTCCTGCTGCAACGACGCGCGGCTTTGACGAGGCTGATTTTGCCGAGGTGGGACACCTTATTGCACTTTGCATAAATGATTTTGGGGCTAACCGCGAGACCGTCAAGTCTGCCGTTGCCGACATGTGCGAAAGGCACCCTCTTTACAAATAAATTATTTTCAAAATCTGCTTGATTTTATACCGTTTTAGGTATAAACTATATACGCAAATGCATAAAACGGAGGTACAAAACATGTTAGTATCAGCTAAGGAAATGCTTGAAAAGGCCAAGGCAGGCAAATACGCCGTCGGTCACTTCAACACAAACAACCTCGAATGGACAAAGGCTATTCTTCTCACCGCTGAGGAGCAGCATTCACCGGTCATCGTCGGTGTTTCGGAAGGCGCCGGAAAATACATGGGCGGCTACAAGACCATAGTCGGCATGATCAACGGTATGCTTGAGGAGCTCAAAATAACCGTTCCGGTAGCGCTCCACCTTGATCACGGCAGCTATGAAGGCGCTAAGCAGTGCATCGCCGCAGGCTTTTCATCGGTCATGTTTGACGGATCGCACTACCCTATCGCGGAAAATATAGAAAAGACAAAGGAACTTGTAGAGACCTGCAACAAACTCGGTCTTTCACTTGAGGCTGAGGTCGGCGCTATCGGCGGCGAGGAAGACGGCGTCATCGGCGGCGGCGAGGTTGCCGATCCCGATGAGTGCAAGATGATTGCCGATCTCGGCGTTACCATGCTTGCAGCCGGCATAGGCAACATCCACGGTAAATATCCGGCAAACTGGAAGGGCCTCAACTTCGACGTCCTCGCCAAGATACAGGAAAAGACAGGCACAATGCCGCTCGTCCTTCACGGCGGATCGGGAATTCCGGAGGAAATGGTCAAGAAGGCTATCACCCTCGGTGTTTCAAAGGTAAACGTCAACACGGAGTGCCAGATCGCTTTTGCTGAAGCAACCAGAAAGTACATTGAAGAGGGCAAGGACCTTGTCGGCAAGGGCTTTGATCCGAGAAAGCTGCTGGCTCCGGGCTATGAGGCGATCAAGGAAACCGTAAGATCCAAGATGGAGCTCTTCGGTTCGATAGGCAAAGCATAATCGGAATAGCAAAAATATGATGTGACAGGCGGATCGAAAGAAACATCGTTTCTTTCGATCCGTTTTTATGTTCTGCATAATATAGGCGTAAAAACCAGCGTCAAAAGCCCTACCCGGCTTACATTTACTTACTGTTATCCGCCTGTCGTTGACAAACGTAACAAAAAGGTATATAATACCTTAAGTTGCAGAAAAAAAGGACGGTTACTTATATGAATGAAATTGCGGAGATCCGCGCGCAGACTATCGTTTATAAAAACGACCTTGTAGCTGTCGAGCGCTCGGTGGCAAGCATAGCAAATGCTGTTTCTTACAGCAGGAAAAACGACGGATATGTTAAATTTGCAGAAGTATCATTCGGCGACGCATCACCAAATCCAATTATGGACGACAAGTATATATCAGACCTTAACGCCAAATACGGCGAATTTATTAAGGTCGATTATACATTTTTCAATCTGAATTCCGGCACATCCAAGGGTCAAAACATACTTGTCAAAAACTGCCGGTCAAAATATCTGATGCTTTATAACCCGGATATTGTCGTAGCTCCTGATTATTTTGTTGAAATGATGAAAGTATACGAGGAAAAGGGCGATGAGGTCGGCATGGTCGAACCGAGGCAGACCCCGTTGGAGCATCCGAAGTCGTATAATACCGTGACCGGTGAGGAAATCTGGGGTGCAATGGCTTGTGTCATTGTGCCGAGCGATACCTATATAAAACTCGGCGGACTTGACGAGAAAAACTTTTTCATGTATTGCGACGATGTTGACTTTTCATGGAGACTGCGGCTCAATGGTAAGAAGGTCATCTACTGCCCCGGCGCCGTTGTTTTCCACGGTCACAGGCTGAACAAGGACGGGCTTCCGATCCCGACTGAGGCTGAGCTTTATTATTCGGCTGAGGCTGCTCTTATGCTTGCCTATAAGTGGTCGAACAAGCGCCATCTCGGCAATCTTTTGAGATACTTTGAAACCTCAGGCAGCAAATATCAGAAAAAAGCCCTTGCTTATTTTAAAGAGCGCGAGAAAAACGGCGACCTTCCGGAGCAGCTTGATAAAGATCACAAAATTGCTTATTTCAAAAACGGGTGCTACGCGAAACACAAATACAGCATGTAGGAGATGCTTTATGAACAGTTGCAAAACCAAAAGCAATCTTATAAGCAGTTATTACAGCAGAATAAAAGAGCTTTACGGCGAGAAAAATGCTAATATGCTTTTAAACGGCAGCGATATTGATGTTGACGGTGAAGTGCCGTTTCTATCGGTTGTTATGCGTACTCAAGGGAAGCGCATATGCGCCCTCAAAGAGGCGCTGCTCTGCCTTTACGCCCAGACCTGTCGTGATTTTGAGGTGCTTTTGATGGCACACAATGTTGACGATGCTAAGACAAAAGAAATAGAAGATCTTATATCCTCGTTTCCGCATGATTTTCTGAATAAAATCCGGCTGATACCGGTAACCGGCGGCACAAGGACCACCCCACTGATCGAAGGATTCAAAGCAGCACGCGGCATCTATATTTCAATATATGATGACGACGATATCGTTTTTGACAACTGGGTTGAAACCTTCCGCAGTCTTTATGATGAAGCACCGGGAAGAATACTTCATGCGTATGCAACCGAGCAGGACTGGACCGTGCTTAAAAGCGGCGGCAGCATTTCACTAACTACATGCTCGGCGCCAAAGCCTGTTTATTGCTGCAAATTCAATATGGTAAATCAGCTTTCGATAAACCGGTGTCCTACCATGAGTCTTGCATTTCCCTTTTATTCATTCAAATTGTTGAATATAGGCTTTGATGAATCGCTCAACACCACCGAGGACTGGGATTTTCTGATGCGTACCGCATTCGTATGCGGCGTTGCGGATTCCGAAAATGTGACGAGCATATACCGCAAATGGGTAAACTCCGACAACTCGCATACCGAGCACAGCGACAAGGAATGGCAGGACAACTACAAAAAGATACAGGACAAGCTCGGCAGGTGCTATGTACCTGTGAAGACAGGCGATATAATTTATGATACCGAAGGAAGCGGTTCGTATGTCGATACGCCGCGTAATGTTCAGATATTTGTAAGCGGTTCGGACTGTTTTGACTCTGTAAAGCCTGACATATGTTTCTTTGACAATTCAGACAGCACGCTTACAGTATCGGTCACCGACCTTGATAAATTCGGAAAAGTCGGTATGGTAAGGCTTGACCCGGATATATACGGCAATGTGCTGCTTGGCAATTTCAAAATGGTACTGATCGATAAAAGCGGCAATGAAATCAAATATAAAACCGATTTCTTCCGCTCAAATCACACAAAAAGCAAGGGCGACCTGCTTTTTTACGGATTTGATCCGCAAATAGCGTTCAAAGTCCGCGAACAGGCTTCGCTTGCTGAGATAAATATTACATGCAGCTTTTCAAAGCAGGTGTCGGTAAGGCGCATGACTGCGACATTTGTACCGTATGTTTTCAAATATACGGTAAGAAAAATTGCCGGTCTCGCCTACCGTGTTGTCAAAAAGTTAAAAAGATAGGCAAAAAAGCTTCACCGTTCAGGTGAAGTTTTTTAGTATGCAGTATTTTTTCTATTTTCACATGGATGCCGAGTACCGGTTATAGCAGACGCTGTTTTAACCAGGAGTGTTTTATGAATAACCTGATACTGCGCGACGTATAACAAGGTTATCCATAAATATCAGACTTCTATCTTAATATCAAATTTCTGCCCACCGTCTTTTTCTATAAGCGGCAGTATAGTTTCGCTGAGGAACTCTTCGACCTGTCTGTCCGCCCTGCCTATAAAGTTTTCGGGTTTCAGGATCGATTCGATCTCCTCTCTTGTCATCTTAAACAGCGGATCGGCTGCAAGGCGATCGATAAGATCGTTTTCGCCGCCTTCTTCCTTTATTATCTTAGCGGCAGCCATCGAATGGCACCTTATAGCCTCATGAAGCACCTGACGGTCGCCGCCCTTTTTGACGGCACGCATCATTATGTTTTCGGTAGCCATAAATGGAAGTTCCTTTTTCAAATGCTGCTCTATTACCTTAGGATATACCACAAGACCGTCAACAACATTTATATAGAGGTTAAGTATCGCATCAACAGCAAGGAATGCCTCCGGCACGCTTATACGCTTGTTTGCCGAATCATCGAGAGTTCTTTCGAACCACTGCGTCGATGCCGTCACGGCAGGATTGAGGGCATCGATAAAGACGTAACGCGCAAGCGAAGATATTCTCTCACTTCGCATCGGATTGCGCTTATATGCCATAGCCGATGAGCCTATCTGATTCTTTTCAAACGGCTCTTCAACCTCCTTAAGATGCTGGAGAAGTCTCAGATCGTTTGAAAACTTCATTGCGCTCTGAGCAATTCCCGAAAGGACGCCCAGCACAAAGCTGTCGACCTTTCTTGAATAGGTCTGCCCCGACACTTCCTGCACTCCGCTAAAGCCCATTTTTTCTGCTATCATATTGTCAAGTCTGCGTACCTTTTCGTGGTCACCACCGAAAAGCTCAAGAAAGCTCGCCTGCGTTCCGGTAGTACCCTTTGAGCCTAAAAGCCTCATGCTGTCTATACGGTGTTCAAGCTCACCGTAGTCAAGGTACAGATCATAAAGCCAGAGTGTCGCCCTTTTGCCAACCGTGGTCGGCTGTGCCGGCTGAAAATGTGTGAAGGCAAGGGTCGGCAGAGATTTGTAGTGATCGGCAAACTTTGCAAGCTCGCCCATCAGCTGCATAAGCTTTGCCTTTATAAGCTTCAATCCCTCTGTCATTATTATGATATCGGTGTTGTCGCCGACGTAGCATGAGGTCGCTCCGAGATGGATTATTCCCTTTGCGGTCGGGCAGTGTGTGCCGAACTCATGGACATGAGCCATGACATCGTGCCTTACCTTTTTTTCTTCCTCTTTGGCATACTCATAGTCGATATTATCGACATTTGCGCGCATTTCAGCCAGTTGCTCATCGGTTATATGGAGTCCCAGCTCCTTTTCCGCTTCTGCCAGCGCGACCCACAGCCTGCGCCACGTTGTAAACTTTTTATCCGGGGAAAACAAATACTGCATTTCCCTGCTCGCATATCTCGAGCAAAGCGGACTCTGATAGGTGCTGTTATCCATAAATTAAAACCTCCGGTATCGGATCAGAGATCAAGAAAGTCCTTGCGGTAATTTACGCCGAAATACTCGGCAAGCTCCTTCATTTCATGATCCTTTATTGTGTTTATTCTCGGCAGATGTGCCGTGAGCATATATATCTGTGCAGCCTTTTCGACCGTTTCGATAAGACCGAAGGTCTCATCAAGATCCTTGCCTGCACCGTAAATACCGTGCATACCCCACACCACAAGCCTGAATTCCTTCATTTTTGCGGCGGTAGCCTCTCCTATTGAATTCGTACCGCAGAGCATCCACGGCAGTACCCCGACGCCGTCCGGGAACACGACGATACATTCGGTGCACATTTCCCACAGAGTATGGGTAAGCTTTTTCTCGTCAAGCTCATGAACATAGTTCATGGCAAGAGTATATGTAGGATGGCAATGCATCACTACCCTGTTTTCGCTGTTTACCGAAAGACGCGCCATGTGGCTCATCATATGCGCCGGAAACTCCGATGTGAATTTTCCGCCGTCCTTATATCCCCACAGAAGCTCTGCATTCTTGCCGTCGTCCGATATTTTCAGTATTCCGAGATTGGTTTCAGGGTCATACGAAACATTTTTAAAGTATTTTCCCGTACCGGTAACAATGAATATCTTCCCGGCAAGCGGTTTTGCTTCAAATCCGGTAGGTATGGTGCGGATGGGCTTAGTTATATCAAGATATTCCGCCACCTCGTCGTTATCGAGCATATAGCTTATATTTCCGCCGTTACGCTCATCCCAACCAAGGCGGTACATGTTGTCCGCCGTCCTGCACATTTCCTTTAAAAAGGGCGCTGTAAAAATGTCTTTCATGATCTTACTCTCCAATCAGTATAATAAATTTAATATCACAAATAAATTATACTGCCAGGAGCGGAGACCGTCAACGGCATATTTTAAGCATTTGCCCGTATATTTTACTGTGTTTTAAAAGCCGGTCATAGGTTTGCCTGCGGCAAATATTTAATGTGTACCCTTTTATCTGCCTTAGGCGCATCAAGAAGATTTGTCATGCTTTTAAGACTTATTCCGAGCGTGGACATGTTATGAAGCAGCGCCGAAGTGGTAGGCGGTATCAGACCAGCGACGCCAAGCAATATCAGCATTGTGTTGAACGACACTATAAACCTGTAATTGCTCTGGATCCTTTTCATCAGCCCCGCGCTTATCCTTCTGAGCGTTACTATTTCAAAAAGATCGTCCGACGCTATGGTGATATCCGATATTTCCTTGGCAATGGCGGCACCGGTATTTATGGCTATTCCGACATCCGCCTCAGACAAAGCCGGCGAATCATTCACACCGTCGCCGATCATCATGACCGTATGTCCGTTTGCTCTGGCGTTCCTAATAAACTCAGCCTTGTCCTCAGGCAATACACCGGCACGGTAATCATCGACACCGACTGCCTTTGCGACCGAAAGTGCCGTTTTCTCATTATCACCGGTCATCATAACGATATTTTTTATACCCAATGCATGGAGCGCATTTATTGCGTCGGCAGCTTCGGGACGCAGCGGATCGTAAATGCATATGACTGCTGCGAGCACGCCTGAAATGCAGAGATAGAGGTGCGAGTATTCTTCGGGCAGCAAATCAAATTTTGAGCGTTCACCCTCAGGTATCGTACAGCCCTCGTCCTCAAACACAAAGTGTGCACTGCCGATTATGACCTTTTCCCTGTCGACCATACTTGAGATACCGTGCGCCACAACATATTCGATATGGGAATGATATTCCTCATGGCTGAGTCCCCTGTCGGCTGCCTCGGCAACCACGGCATTTGCCATGGAATGAGGATAATGCTCCTCAAGGCATGCCGCAAGACGCAGCATATCATTCTCATCCTTGCCGCCGAAGGTGACTATTCTTGCAACCTTAGGAGTTGCATATGTCAGCGTACCGGTTTTATCGAATACTATTGTATCAGCCTTTGCGGCCGCTTCAAGGAAGCGTCCGCCCTTTACCGATATTTTATAATTGCTGCTTTCCCTCATAGCCGACAAAACAGCTATCGGCATTGAGAGCTTGAGCGCACACGAAAAATCGACCATAAGCACTGCCAGCGTCTTTGTAATGTTGCGCGTCAAAAGGTATGTAAGCAGCGTGCCTCCCAGAGTGTACGGGACAAGCCGGTCCGCAAGCCTTGCAGCCTTGTCCTCGGTAGTCGATTTCAGCCTTTCGGACTCCTCTATCATGCGGACTATACGATCGTACCTGCCGCTTCCGGCGGTATTGTCGACCTTTATAGTACATTCACCTTCCTCGGCAACTGTACCTGCATAAACATAGCTGCCGACCTTTTTAAGAACAGGCAGCGATTCGCCGGTCATGGATGACTGATTTACTGTCACCTCGCCCGACATGACCGTTCCGTCAAGCGGAATAACATTGCCGGTACGGACCACGACTTCATCACCTGCAGCGACTGTATTAACGGCAACAAGCATTTCGGTGCCTTCTTTTCTGACCCACACCTTGTCGACATTCAGCGACATTGCGCCGGCAAGATCGGCGACCGATTTTTTCCTTGTCCATTCCTCGAGTATTTCACCGAGACTAAGCATGAACATGACCGACGACGCCGTTGCGGTATCCCATCTGAGAAGCGACACCGATACTGCAGTAGCGTCAAGTACCGACACCGAAAGCCTGCCTTTTGCGAGAGACTTTGCACCGGCGGCAATGTACCTTACCGACCGTATGCCGGTCAGAACGGTACGCAGCGGCAGCGGCAGAAACGTCTTAAAAACTATGCGCTTCAAAAACGACCCGACCAGCTTGTCCTCAAATTCACGGTTAAGCTGTCTTGCACTATGCTCGGGTATAAGAGCCTCTGCCGTAAGCTTTTCAAATGAAGCACGCGAAAGCGCATTTATGACCTCTTTGCGGTCGCCTGTATAGTGTATCACGGCATCGCAGGTGCGGTCATACACAGTGACATCTCTTACGCACAAAATATTTTTTATATATACCTCAGCGGCATCAGCCTGATCCATTGTCATGCGTCCGAGCGCAAGATGGATTCGCATGCGTCCTCTCGACTCATGCAGAATGGTAAATTTCATAGTTAAGAACCCCCGAAAACTAAAAAAGGACCATCCTTACTCAAAAGACGGTCCTAAAAGCATTTTATTCTTCGGCAGCGTCGGATGAGTCTTCTACGGTTTCTTCGGCAGCTGCACGCTGTTCATTAAGATCCTTGGCGTCCGCAAGGATATCGCCCGCATTTTCCTTAACGGCTGTGACCGTTGTCATTACGCTCTCCTTAGCACGAAGTGCCGCTGCTGTGGCATGAACATATACCTTTTTTGCATCCTTGCTTGACAGCAGTTTAACGCCTGCGGTGCCAAACAGAACACCTGCGGCAAAGAGACCTATTTTTCCGAACTTCATAACTCAAGACCTCCGTAAAAGCAGTATTATTATTTCTTTGTAAAACCGGCTACAAAGCCTTTTACAGAACATATAATACCATTTTGGCGGCTGTTTTTCAATAGGTCTGATCAAATTTTATAGTTTTTTTACAATTTACGACATAAAAGTCACGGGTGCCGGACCGTACACGGTCCGGCACTTCCATTCCGGTCACGCCAACAGCTGACGCATCCGGCTCAGTATCATCTTTTCACGCCTTGAGACCTGCACCTGAGACATTCCGAGCTGTTTTGCGGTCTCGGTCTGTGTCTTTGAGCGGTAGTAGCGCAGATATATCAGCTTACGGTCGCTTTCGGGAAGCGACGACATGACCTCGCTGAGCGATATCATCTCTATCAGCTTTTCACTGCCGCCGTCTACGGCGACATCGTATTCAGACACGCCGTCGTCGTCCTCACATGTAAGCGATAAGGTCGGCTGCGACGCGCAAAGTGCCTCGGCGACATCCTCCGGACTGACCGACAGTGCTTTTGCTATCTCATTTACGGTAGGCTCCCTGTCGAGCAGCTTTGTAAGGCGCTCGTTTTCGCGCGATACCTTGAGCGACAGCTCCTTTAAGGTCCTGCCGACCTTAATGCTGCCGCCGTCGCGGAACATCCGCTTTATTTCGCCAAGTATCACGGGCACGGCATATGTTGAGAATTTAAGCCCCCTCGACTCGTCAAAGCCCTTCTGAGCCTTTATGAGACCTATGCATCCGGCTTGGAACAGGTCGTCATACTCTATACCCTTGCCCTTGAACCGTCCGCAGCATGAATGCACCAGACCGAGGTTGTTTTTTATAAATTCACTCGTTTCCTGCATTTTTCCTGCTGATCTTTTTTGACATAGTGACCGTTGTCCCCTTTCCTACCGATGAACGGACCTTCAGTTTATCGGTGAAGCTCTCCATAACGGCGAATCCAAGTCCGGCACGCTCCTCACCGCCGGTAGTGAACAGCGGTTCCATCGCCTGTTCGACGTCCGGGATACCGCATCCGCGATCTCGGATTCTTATTTTCACATTGTCCCCGTCGATTATCGCCGTTATGTAGATGTTGCCTATTTTCTCCTTATAGGCATGTACGATGCAGTTGGTCACAGCCTCGGACACGGCGGTCTTGATATCGTTGAGTTCCTCTATCGTAGGGTCGAGCCTTGCTACAAAAGCAGCTACGGCTACCCTCGCAAAGCCCTCATTTGCCGAACGGGACGGCATAACAAGTTTTATTTCATCCTTCATAATTTACAACTCCTATCGGTCAAGCCTTGCAAGGCGGTCTAAACCTGCCAGTTTCATTACCTTACCTATCTGCGGCGACGTGTTGGTAACATGCAGCTCGGCGCCCAGAGGCTTTAACAGCTTGTACCGCCCCATAACAAGACCGATACCAGAGCTGTCCATAAAGGTCACATCCTTAAAATCAAGTACAAGCATCGTGGGGCAGTCGCGTTCTACGGCTTCGTCTATTTCCCGTCTCAGTTCGCCTGCCGAATGGTGATCTATCTCACCTTCAAGATATGCGGTCACTACCTCACCGTTTTGTGTTATTTTGACTGACATTTTCAACATCCCTTTCCGCAAGCAGCAAAAAAAGACCTGCTATCAGGTATGATAACAGGTCCTTTGTAAATATTATGCCGCAATATAGGCGGTAAATCAATAATCTTTTGTCGAAAAACGCGAAAGCAGCAGCGGCCTTATATCTCCGGCAAGATAGAGCGAGCCGAAAACGATAAGCGGCGCGCCATAGGACAGCGCCATTTCTATGGCTTTATCATAGCCTTCTGCCGGCATAGCGTCGCATCCGCAATTTTTGCAAACATGGGCAAGCTCTATTGCGGTCATGCTGCGGCTGTTGCTTTTCACCGTCACGGTTATGGCTTTTTTAAAATGTGAAGCCACATTCAAAAAGGCGTCCTTTACGTCCTTATCAGCCATAAAGCCTGCAATGCAGACCGCATTATTTATGCCGCAGCTGTTCAGCAGACCGTCAAGAGCCGCCGTACCGTTGGGATTGTGCGAGCCGTCAAGCAGCACCAGCGGCTCTCTTGATATAACCTCGCACCTTGCAGGAAAGCGGACATTCGCAATGCCGCTTTCTATAGCCGAAAGCGACACATCAGGGAACGCCGCCAGCACCGCCTCAATCGCGGTCGCGGCATTGCCCACCTGATGGTGACCAGCAAGCGGCACCTTTATATTCATACCGCGATAGTAAAATTCGCTGCCCAAAAGTCCTTTGTCGGTTATATCGTCCGGTATTTCAGGCACTATAAGGCGTGAGCCGTGCCGTGCCGCAAAGTCTTTTATAACACTGGCGGCGGCAGGCAGATTATCGCGCAGCATAACGACCGGGCACCCGTCTTTTATAATACCGCATTTCTCAGCCGCTATTTTTTCCACAGTGTCGCCCAACACCGCCATATGATCAAGGTCTATCCTTGTGATGACGGACACAAGCGGTTTTTCTATGACATTTGTGGCGTCAAGCCTGCCGCCGAGTCCCACCTCAAGCACAACTGCACCGCAGCCCTTGTCGGCAAAATAGCGGAACGCGAGGGCGGTTATAAATTCAAACTCGGTTACAGGATCATCGGGCCCAAATAATTTATCGGACAGATCCTTTACCTCTTTTGTATGCACACCGAGTTCGTCGTATCCTATACATTCGCCGTCTATTCTGATACGCTCAGTAAAGGATGTTACGAAAGGCGAAGTGTAAAGTCCGGTCTTCATGCCGGCAGCAGTAAGGCATGCGGCGGCAAAGGTGCAGACTGATCCCTTGCCGTTCGTACCGGCAACATGAATGATTTTGAGCTTATTTTGCGGATCACCCATTTCATGCAGCAGCCGCTTTATGCGTGAAAGACCCGGCCTTGAACCAAATCTCATAAGTGAATGTATATAATCTACTGCTTCTTTTCCGGTCAATCCTATCCCCTCTATCCATTTAAAAATTCAGAGGGCGGAGCCGCCCTCTGAAAACATTACATTTTTGATCTTATGTCGGCAATACTGCCCTCAAGCAGTGCAGCCTTGTCAACAGCCTTTTTGTAAGCCTCGCGCTGTGCCTCAACGACCTGCGCCGGAGCCTTATTGACAAACGCCGGATTATTGAGCTTTGAGCCGAAGAATTCCTTATCCTTATTGGCGGCTGCAAGCTCCTTTTCGAGCCTTTCAAGCTCTTTTGCAAAATCCACAAGCTCGTTCATCGGTATCTGCACGACCGCGTCATGCGTAACGACGCGGACTGCGCCCTCGACGTCCTCGCCCTCGGTTATGCATACCTCCGAAGCGGAAGCAAGACGGCATATGAACACCGAGCATTTTTCAAAAGTGCCGGCACTGTCCGAAGTTATGAACAGCTTAGCCTTTTTAGACGGCGGAACGTTCATCTCGGCACGGCGGTTACGCACAGCCTTTATAACGTTCATGACCTTTTCAAATTCAGCCTCGTCAGTGCTGAAATCAAGCGAACCGTCCGCAGTCGGCCACGAAGAGATCATGATGGACTCTCCTGTGTGCGGCAGCGCCTGCCATATTTCCTCGGTTATAAACGGCATGAACGGATGCAGCAGCTTCAATGTGTTTGAAAGCACATATACAAGCACGCCTCTCGCCGTCGCAGCCTTTTTCTCATCGCCGGAATTGAGTCTTACCTTTGCAAGCTCGATGTACCAATCGCAGTAAACATCCCAGATAAAGTCGTACAGCTTTGAAACCGCAAGGCCTATCTCGAACTTGTCAAGGTTATCGGTCACCTCGCGCACGAGCTTTTCATATTTTGAAAGCAGCCACTTGTCCTCAAGCTGCAGATCGTCCGGGATATAAGGAGCCGGCTCATCGTCGCTAAGGTTCATAAGGACGAAACGTGCGGCATTCCATAGCTTGTTCGCAAAGTTGCGGCTCGCCTCGACGCGTTCGGGCGAATATCTCATATCATTGCCCGGTGTGTTTCCGGTGGCAAGGGTAAATCTCAGAGCGTCAGCACCGTACTTTTCGATCTCTACCAGCGGATCGATACCGTTGCCGAGTGATTTTGACATTTTTCTGCCCTTTGCGTCACGGACAATACCGTGGAACAGCACGGTATTGAAAGGAGCCTTTCCGGTATATTCAAGACCGGAGAATATCATCCTCGCAACCCAAAAGAATATTATATCGTAACCGGTGACAAGGGTGCTTGTCGGGTAGAAATATTTGAGATCGATATTGTTTTCAGGCCATCCGAGGGTCGAGAACGGCCACAAAGCCGATGAGAACCAGGTGTCAAGCGTATCCTCATCGCGGTGCACCTTGCCGCCGCACTTGGGGCAGGTGTCAATATCGGTGCGGCTGACCGTCATCTCACCGCAGTCGTCACAGTACCACGCAGGTATTCTGTGACCCCACCAGAGCTGACGTGAAATGCACCAATCCTTGATGTTTTCCATCCAGTTGTAATAGGTCTTTTCAAATCTGCCGGGTATGAGCTTTATTTCGCCCCTTTTAACGACATCTATAGCAGGCTCTGCAAGCGGCTTCATCTTAACGAACCACTGCTTTGAAATGCGCGGCTCAACGATGGTCGAGCAGCGATAGCAGCTGCCGACATTGTGCTTCATCGGCTCTATCTTCACCAGATATCCGCCGTCGCGAAGGTCGTTTACTATTGCCTCTCTCGCCTCGTAGCGCTCCATTCCGGCATATTTTCCGCCGTTTTCGTTTATATGAGCATCATCGGTCATTATGTTTATGACCGGAAGATTGTGGCGCAGACCGACCTCAAAGTCATTGGGGTCATGCGCCGGAGTTATCTTGACAGCGCCGGTGCCGAAATCCATCTCGACATAATCGTCAGCAATAATGGGTATTTCGGTGCCGACAAGCGGCAGAGTGACCTTTTTGCCGACAAGATCCTTATATCTTTCGTCATTCGGATTGACCGCAACGGCGGTATCGCCGAGCAGCGTTTCCGGTCGGGTCGTGGCAAGCTCAACATATCCGCTGCCGTCGGTCAGCGGATAACGCAGATGCCAGAAATATCCGTCCTTTTCGCTGTATTCGACCTCAGCGTCCGAGATCGAGGTCAGGCAATGAGGGCACCAGTTGATGATCCTCTCGCCGCGGTATATCAATCCCTTTTCGTAAAGGCGGACAAAGACCTCTCTTACAGCCTTTGAGCAGCCCTCGTCAAGTGTAAAACGCTCACGCTGCCAGTCACACGACGTGCCAAGCTTTTTGAGCTGTTCTATTATTCTGCCGCCGAATTTTTCCTTCCACGCCCACGCTCTTTCAAGGAAGCCGTCACGTCCGATATCGTCCTTTGTGATACCTTCCTTACGCATGGCTTCAACGATCTTGGCTTCGGTCGCTATCGACGCATGATCGGTGCCCGGTATCCAGAGCGCCGAATATCCCTGCATTCTTTTCCAGCGGATGAGGATGTCCTGCAGCGTTTCGTCGAGTGCATGGCCCATATGGAGCTGACCGGTTATGTTGGGCGGAGGAATAACTATAGTATACGGTTTTTTCTTCTGATCGACTTCGGCATGAAAATAATTTTTTTCAAGCCAAAATGCATATGTCCTGTCCTCAACGAGTGCAGGATCATAAACCTTCTCAAGCTGTTTTGACATTTGAACAATCCCTTTCAGGCGGCTGCGCCGCCGAGGCAAAAATATCGGCATACCGGCAAAAGCCTCACGCCAGACAAAGTAATATTATAACAAAAAATACTGTTTGTCAACTCTGACAGCATTTTCCTGCATATTTTGTTTCTGCGTTGTAAAGTGATATGACCCATTTTCTTTAAAAAAAGAAGAAAATGAAT
>UQDO01000033.1 GCA_900539855.1 uncultured Oscillospiraceae bacterium | reverse complement strand
TTGAAAAACCTCCTGTTTTTTAGTAATGCGGTCGCCAAACCACTACTATTTTACATGAGGTTCTTCTTTTTTAAAAGTCTTTCGGCTCGCATCAAGCTCGCCACATTTTTTGTCGCTCCGCTCTTCTTTCTTCCCTCGGTAGAACCGAGGGATTTTTTCCACGTCTAAAGACACCAATAAAAAAAGGTACGCAGAACTATCTGCATACCTTTTTGTGCTGTTACGTTGTATTATTTAAAATTTCATCTTGCTTATAAGTGTTTTTCACTCATATCATATTTTAGAAATATCTTTTCAGCAGTCCTTCGAACGCTCTGCCATGCCGGGCTTCATCCTTCGCCATTTCATGCAATGTGTCATGTATAGCGTCAAGATCGTTTTTCTTTGCGAGCTTTGCCAGCTCAAACTTTCCGGCACATGCGCCGTTTTCGGCATTAACACGCATTTCAAGGTTTGTTTTGGTGGAATCGGTCACGACCTCACCGAGCAGCTCGGCAAACTTCGCCGCATGCTCAGCCTCTTCATAGGCTGCCTTTTCCCAGTAAAGACCTATTTCCGGATAGCCCTCCCTGTGGGCGACCCTCGCCATGGCGAGATACATACCAACCTCGGTACATTCGCCGCTGAAATTGGCACGGAGACCTTCAAGCAGTTCAGCCGGGATGTCACTCTTTGCAACGCCGACAACATGCTCTGTTGCCCACGCGTTATCTTCTTCAACAACCTCTACAAACTTCTCACCCGGCACGCCGCAGACAGGACATTTGTCCGGACGGACATCGCTTTCAACTATTTCGCCGCAAACGGTACATCTCCACTTTTTCATTTTTCAACGCTCCTTATATTATCTTGTGCCTTAGCACAACTAAATTCTATCACCTTTCCTTCATTAATTCAACCGGGGAACGCTAAAATTCAAAGTCCCTTAACAATTATTAAAGAATTATACATATTAGTCCGCTGCAGCCTTCGTTTATCACCCTTTCAAGCGTTTCCTGCAGCCTCATTCTCGCGTCAGCCGGCATCCGTGCCAGCTTGGTGTGAAGCCCCTCGTTCACAAGCTCATGCAGCGATTTTCCGAAAATGTTGGAGTCCCAGATCTTTGTCGGATCCTCCTTGAATTCGTCGAGCAGATACATGACAAGATCCTCGCTCTGCTTTTCCGAGCCGACTATCGGCGAGACCTCGGTGGTGATATTGGCTTTCATCATGTGTATCGACGGTGCCGATGCACGCAGCCTTACGCCGTATCTGCCGCCCTGCCTTACTATTTCGGGTTCCTGCAGGGTGAGTTCGTTTATCTCCGGCATAACTATGCCGTAGCCGGTCGCCTCGACCTCGTCGAGCGCGTTTTTGAAGCGGTAATATTCACGCTTGATAGCCGAAAATTCGATTATTTCCTTCATGAGCTGCTGCTCGTTGCTTATCTCTATTCCGGTTGACTCTTTGAGCACATCGTAGAACAGCTTGCGGTCTACCTCAGCCGATACACATGCGCTTCCGCTTCCGAGATCGACATTAAGTACAGAGGTATGATCTATATTTTCGCAGTCGCACAGCCGTTTTACAAATCCGTTTATATCGGCAACACGCTTTATATCAGCCGCCGCAGTCATTACTGCGGAATACAGCTGCTTTTGCAGCCAGTGCTCGCCGTCAAGCGCGGTTATCCACATTGGCAGATGAATTTTGATTTCCCTTACCGGAAACTCATAAAGGAGTTCGGAAAGTATATCTCTTATATCGTCCTCGCTAAGTTCCAGACAGTTTACCGTTTTTGCGGCGACATTGTATTTTTCCGAAATTTCCCGTGCCACAGCCTTCGCCTCGTCGGACTCCGGGTACATGCTGTTTACAAGAACTATAAACGGCTTATCAATGCTTATAAGCTCGTTTATGACCCTTTCCTCCGCCTCGGCATATTCACTGCGCGGTATTTCGCTGATGCTGCCGTCGGTCGTTATAACAAGTCCTATCGTGGAATGTTCTGTTATTACCTTTTTAGTCCCAAACTCCGCCGCCATGTTAAAGGGTACCGGCTGTTCAAACCATGGCGTCATGACCATGCGCGGATCGTCATTTTCTATGTATCCGAGCGAGCTCGGTACGATATAACCGACGCAGTCTATAAGCCTTACGTTCATACCGATGTTGTCACCGAGCGTAATGCTGACGCCCTTTTCAGGTACAAATTTCGGCTCGGTAGTCATTATTGTCCTGCCGCCGGCAGACTGCGGCAGCTCATCATTCGCGCGCTCGCGCGAGTATTCGCTTTCAATGTTAGGGATAACAAGTGTGTCCATGAATTTTTTGATGAAGGTGGATTTTCCGGTTCTGACCGGTCCCACAACGCCTATGTAGATATCTCCGCCGGTGCGGTCCGCGATATCCTTATATATCTCAGTGTTCGTCATAGCAGCTCCTCCGATTTTTCTTTTCTTATGCTGATTCATAATATGCCGGAAGTTGCGCCGTTATGACGGACAAATTAATATTGAAATAACAACTTATGTGACTTGAAAAAACTTACTTGAAATGTTATACTAAGGTAGGCTGGCGAGAGAAGTAAATTTTAGTTTATCGCTATATGATATGGGCATGAAAAGCGGCGGGAGTGGGGCTTCCGCCCTACGATGTACCAATTAGTTTTTATGATTATTATGGGAAAGAAACAACACACAGCTTGTTTGGCTCAGTCCGACAATAAATCATGTAATTACTTAACGCCACGAATCCTCCCGATGCCCTAAAGGGAGGTGGATTTGCCGAAGGCAAAGACGGAGGGACAGAAAATGGACAGAGTTTTCATTAATACCGATGATATACTGAAATTTGTTGAACATTCGCTTATGAGCGACCGGACCGATCTTTTATACGACGACACAAGCATCAAGGAGCCCGATCTGTTCCCGACAGCAGCCGAATGTGAAGCGTCATACCCCAATCCAAGCGGTTATTCCACCGGCATGGAGGACAGCAATTTGAGCGGCGGTTCAATGCTTGAAGCGCTGATACTCCTGTATAATGCTTATGCCGATCAAAACACCGCAGGGCTTGCAAAAAGAATCGCAAACGGTCTTTTGAAATGCGCCGAGCAAGGCACAGACGGCTTTTTGCCGCGATCTGTTAGTCCTGTCGACTCGAAAAGCCATTATAAAGACTCCTCGCGCGATCAGTACACAATTTTTATTTACGGTATGCACCGCTATCTCAATTCCAAGCTTTGCACCGAAAAGGACAAAGACCGAATCTGCCGTGCCGCCTTGAATATCGCTAAAAGAGCGGAGCGAAACGTTTGCCCCGACACGGATTTTGACATGCTGCAGGAGGACGGGAGTCCCTCTCTGGTCACCAAGCTGTGGGGAGAATCCTTAGGCAATCATGAAGTGATGCGCCTGCCTATGATATATATGTTTGCGTATGAGATAAGCGGCGACAGCCACTGGCTCGGCAAATACGAAGGCATTATTGACGAAGCACTTGACCGCTCGCTGCCGATGGCAAGGTACTGGCATCTTTATGCGCTCCAGCAAATGCAGGTGTCAACCCTTCTGTGCTATGAGCTTGACAAAGACAAGGCGCGGAAAACAAGGCTGCTCGGAATAATGGAAGCCGTCGCAAAATACGCCGAAGGTATGGCGCCAGGGCTGTTTTCAAAGCTTCGGGACAGCACCTTTTACAATATGCCGCAAAAGAACTTTCGTCTCTGCAGTCCCGGCGAAAACAAAGGATATAAAGCAATGGACATGCCTTGTATTAATCCTTTGCATGATGACGCCGATGACTATTTTTGTCTTGAGGACTTAGCCGATGTGCTGCTTGTCCCGGCACTGGCACCGGGCTATACACCGTGCGACATGACGGTTGAACTCTTTTTAAAGGCATATTCCCTGATCGACCTTAAGACCCACGGACGGAATCTGCCGGTATATTTCCTTGACGCATACTGCGTATACCGCTTTAAACAATAATAATTTTCATTAAAACGGAGGGAATCATAATGTGGGAAGGCTACTGCCTTAAAGGGCTTCGTGCCGACAAACCGGATATAGAATGGCATGAGGTGCATGAAAAGCCGTTTTCGATTCACGGTCTTTTATGCAAGGATGCATTAACAAGAATGTCTGATGAGGATTCGTCAAAGGTCAGTCCTGCCGTGCACGCCGGCAGCGCCTCTCCGGCAGGCGGTCGTATAAGATTTGCGACCGATTCGCCTTATATAGCAATAAAAGCCGACGTTTCGGCGTATGACAACGGCAGTCCGCATGTCACAAGGCTTGCTAACACCGGCTTTGATATTTACGTTTCTGACGGCGTCAGGCAGCAGTACTGCGGCTCCTTTTATCCGCCCATAGACTGCGAGGAATATGTCGAAGGAATAAAAGACGTTGGCTGCGACGGCATTCGTGAATTCACGGTCAATCTGCCGCTTGCAAGAGCCGTAAAAGCACTTCATGTCGGCATAAAGAAAGGCTCGGTTTTAAAAAAGCACTCCGAATACAGGCACCCTGTTCCGGTCGCATTCTACGGCTCATCGATAACGCAGGGCTTTGCGGCGTCAAGACCCGGCACTGCATATGAAAGCTTTATATCAAGAAAATACGATTGCGATTACTATAATTTCGGCTACTCCGGTCACTGCCGCGGCGAGCTTGCAATGGCTGATTTCTTGGGTCGGCTTGATATCAGTCTGCTTGTCCTTGATTACGACCACAACGCACCTGACACCGACAATTTAAAGGCAACGCACGAGCCGTTTTTCAAAAGATTCAGAGAGCTGAAACCGGATCTTCCGGTAATAATGGTCACAAAGCCTGACGGCAGGCTGCTTGGCGCGGATCGCGACCGCCGCAGCGTGATAATGAACACATATCTGAATGCCAAAAGTCTTGGCGACGAAAATGTATATTTTATAGACGGATATTCGTTCTTTCCGGATGATGTACGGTTTGACTGCACCGTTGACGGCTGCCATCCGAACGATCTCGGAATGTACATGATGGCTGATAAAATAGGCGCTGTTATCGGGCATTTGCTCGGCAAATAGCCATAGTCCGTTATGAATTAAAAACAGCAAATTAAGGTTTCCAAGTTCAGTGTACCTAAAAGCCGGCAGGGAATATTCTTCCCTGCCGGCTCAGTCTGTCGATAAACCCCAAAGTCTACTCTTTCGTCGGTTATGCTGCATTTTCTGTTTTTCCGCTGACATGCGCGGCGGAAAAACACCTTGTAAGCGAAAAACCGCAGAATATAGCGGTTTTTCAAGGACACTGGGGTGGTATTGGCGGGGATAGAGCGCAGTCCGAAAATCTTTGATTTTCGAGCGAGCGGCATTCCCGTCCAAAAGCGTGTCGACTTTTTCGACACGCTCAGCCGGCAGGGAATATTCTTCCCTGTCGGCTCGTTTTGTAATTATGCAAATTATCAATAATCATCCAGAAAGCTATGTTTTACTCCGTCCTTTTTATAGGCTATTACCGTATCGATATTGACATTTTCGACACTTCTGAAAATGCACTTTTCAACATCCGGATTGGAGCTTTTGAGCGCCCTTATCAGTTCCTTTGTCTCCTGCCTTTTCGAATGATTCTGCCCGTCGTTGCAGGTCGTGCAGGTATCGGTAAACTTGCAGGCACACTGTATGAAATGCAGATCGTTATAGTCGCGCCACGCCTTTATATCGTCCTCCCTTATGAGGTAAAGCGGACGTATAAGCTCCATACCCTCGTGATTTGTGCTGCGTAATTTAGGCATCATGGTCTGTATCTGGGCACCGTGCAGCATACCCATCAAAATAGTCTCTATAACGTCGTCATAATGATGCCCGAGCGCTATTTTGTTGCAGCCGAGTTCCCTTGCAAAGTTATAAAGGTATCCTCTTCTCATCCTCGCACAAAGATAGCATGGTGACTTCTCAACATGATATACCGAGTCAAAGATATTTGTCTCAAATATCTTTATCGGTATTCCGAGATTTTTAGCATTTTCCTCGATTATGCGGCGGTTTTCCTTATTATATCCGGGATCCATAACGATATATTCGACGTCAAAATTCACGTCGCTGTGGAGCTTAAGCTCCCCGAACAGCTTTGCCATAAGCATGGAGTCCTTGCCGCCCGAAATACAGACCGCGACCTTGTCGCCCTCGTTTACAAGCTTATATGTTTTAAGTGCCTTTATGAATTTGCTCATCAAAGGCACCCTGAATTTTTTCCTGAGGCTCTGCTCCACCCTTGCTTTGACCTCATCCGCCTGCTGATCCTCTATTTTATTCCTCAGCCACGCTGCATATCCGCCCTTTAGACTGTATGCCTCAAATCCCTTGTCGCAAAGCGCCTCTGCGGCATCAACACTTATAATGCCTCTCGCACAGTACAGCACGAGTCGTTTTCCGCGGTGCTGCTCCACCGTGTGCTCATCGAAGGAAACAGAGCCCGGGATAGAGCCGTACTCCCTCTCGGTCTCGCTTCTCATATCAAGCAATAAGAAATCCGAAGGGGCAGTACTCAACAGGTCTTTAACAGTTATCTCCATATTTTACTCCACAAAAACCGCGCCCGGCAGCAGCATCTGTCGGGCGCAGCTTAAAATCTGATATATGCAGGTCAGCCGTTGCTGCGGTCTTCCTGCTTCTGCGCATTTGCCGGCGGTATCTGCTGGCGGAGCGCAGCACGGGTCTTTTTGATTTCGGCAAGGTTAGCTGAAAGCTGCTCGTCCGATCTTGCCATAAGATCGTCAACAAAATCCTGAGCTGCCTTACGCATCTCGCGGCTCTTTTTCTGAGCGGCTGCAAGTATCTCTCCTGCCTTGGCACGGGCAAGCTTGGTTATCTCCTCCTGGGCTACCATGGCGTTTGCCCTTTCCTCGGCAGTGCGGAGAATGTTGTCTGCCTCACGCTTGGCGTCATTGATAATATCGGCACGGTTGGCAACTATGCCCTTTGCCTGCTTGATCTCGGTAGGCATGGTCATGCGCATATCGTCAACTATAGCGCGAACCTTTTCAACGTCAACAACGACGCGTTTTCCCGGCATTTTAAATCCGCCATCCAGTGTTTCATCAAGCTGTTCTATGAGGTCATCCATATTCATAAGTCAAACTTCCTTTCACTTTCGAGTCTTGTGACAATGCTGTCATGTATAACATCGGGCACAAAATCCCGTATGTCTCCGCCCATTCTTGCTATTTCCTTTACCATGCTTGAACTCAAATACATATTGTCCGCCGTGGTGGTAAGGAAAACGGTCTCTATGTTGGGATTGAGTTTTCTGTTTGTAAGCGCCATCTGGAATTCATATTCAAAATCCGACATGGCGCGCAGACCCTTTACTATCGCGCCGGCACCGCGCATAGCCGCATAGTCGGCAAGCAGACCGTCGTATTTATCTACCGAAACGTTCGGTATATCAGCGGTAGCTGCACCTATCATCTCCATGCGTTCCTCGGCAGTAAAGCTCGGATGCTTTGAGGAGTTGGTCATTACAACTACTATTACTTCTTCAAACATTTTGGCAGCACGTTTGATTATATCAAGATGACCCACTGTTACGGGATCAAAGCTGCCGGGGCAAACAGCCAATATTTTATTCATCTGCATCTACCTCTTCCAAGGGTTTTTTATAAATAGTAACATTTACGATTTTACCGTACTTATATCGCCTGTAAACCGAAAAGCCGCCGACATTCTCCGGCAGAACGGCATCCGCCGGATGCTCGCATATTATTATGCCGTATTCGCTCATCCTGGCGCACGTTAAGACTAATGCGTCCGAAAGTATCCCTGCCGCATATGGTGGGTCCAGAAAAGCTATATCAAAGGTCTCGCGCGTTCCTTTTAAAAACGACGCATAATCTGTCTTACATACGACCGATTGCTTTTCAAAACCGGCTTTTTTGACATTTCTTTTTACAACATCTATCGACTGCTGCGAGGCGTCGGTGAACACTGCTTTTTCAGCTCCGCGGCTGAGCGCCTCGATCCCGAGCTGACCCGAGCCTGCAAACAGATCAAGAACACGGCGTCCCTCTATATCAAAATGAATGGCGCTGAAAATGGCTTCCTTGGTTTTTTCGGTGGTCGGTCTTACCGCTTCACCATCAAGCGTTTCAAGAACTCTGCCGCGCGCCGTTCCTGTAATTACTCTCATCGGTTCTCCTTTAGGTATAATATACTACGTTTATATTATCACACCAAAGCGGTAGTTTTGTCAACACAAATTTCTCATTTACCGCTTATTTTCAGCTTTTTTCCTGCCGCGCACCTTCTATCAGCCAAATGTCATTTTGCAGTCAGCATGACTTCTATCCTTTCGGCAGATGCCGGAAGCTGCAGTTCGATCTCTCCTTGGAAACGTGAAGCAGTTTTAAGCTCACAGTTCGCAGAAGCCTTGTAAGAAAAGCCGTCATTAAGTGTTACTATCACGGTACACTTCTTTCCCTTAGGCTTCAAGAGGCAAAGGTCTGCTTTTGAATTATCATCCGAAAACTCAGCTTTCGATATATATGTGTCAAAGCCTGCAGTTACCGTACCGGGTTTGTAATATGCTGCCGCCCAGCGGTTGAGCGGCATTGAAAGACCGCTGAAATTGTGGAACCAGCCGCCGCGGCCGGTCTCTACATTGACCATTTCAAATGTGTAATATGAATACTCACATTCGCGTTTCCAGATATTCAGCGCACGCTTTGCTATCTCAAATGCAAAATCATCCTCGCCAAGATCAAGCATGGTCCTGAATAAAAGCCACTGATGCGGAAACCAGATGTTTCCGTTCCAGTATCCGTCGACCTTATAATATGACGCTCCTATATCTACTGCGCTGATGCCATACCGGCTAAGCATTTCCTTTTCACTTTTGAGGTGTCCGAGCAGCCTTTCTGTCTGCTCATTCGTGCAGATACCTGAAACAAGAGGATAAACGCCCTCGGTGCTGCGGTGCAGTCAAACCTGATTCCACGTTTCATTTCTTCATCGACAATACGGGAAATACCCATATATTTTTTTTGAATATGGTCCCCAGACCGGAAAAATACCGTCCAGCTTTTTCATTATTCAATACCTCCACAGAAAAGCAGCCGTTTTTCCGTCTGCTCTTCTTTATAAATTATCACACTTACGAATTTAAGGCAATAATAATTTGCGGCTTTATTGTTTCGGTTTCAAAATTTCCGTTTATATTTTCACCGCCGGGGCAGTACCTGTCGCCATATTATCACGAGTATTATGTAAACCGAACTGATTTGAATTTATGTATTTGTTTTTTGGTCCGGAATATGATACAATAGATATGATATCGTATATTCAATCGAAAGGAAATGGGTTAAGATGTCAGATAACAAGACAAGTAAAAGAGCAGTTGCCTGCATAACGGCACAGCCGCACTGCGTTAATATAATTGAAGCAGCAAAGGATAAGGTCGGCGATCCCGGTCTTGTCACCGCCGTGATAATACGTTCAAACCATATTGAACCGGGGAAAAAACTGGCGGAGGATCAGTGCCTTACCGATATAAACGATAAGACCGGCGTGTTTATAAACGAAATATATGATGAAACTCCGCTGCTCAGCCTTGTTGATCTTATTGACCGCATCAAGCCGGTCGGCGTTTTCACCGGTGCGCCGGGAAAAGGCAGCAATTTTGTAGGTCAGTTGGCTCTTCTGTGTGACACCGAGGTCTATATGGTAAGCGAGGACTCAATAAGCGCCGTTTCGGCAGATTCGGAACTTGAAAAGCAGCAATAACAACCGAAAACAACAAGCATCAAACAGCGGCAGGAGCAAAACTCCTGCCGCTGTTTTTGGTCTTTTAATACCGCTGAATTTTAGTTTATGAGCGTAAGAAACCGAAAATCTAATTGTGCATTTGTAGGGAATGACCTATGTCTGTCAATTAATTATACGAATGCTATTCACCTATAAACTAAAATTTTCCTGAAAATCATCAAATGAAAAAGCGTATTTCCCGTCCCGGTCTGCACATTCATATGTTACTTATCCGTTTTCTGCCGTCTGGCAATGCGCGTAAGGTTTATAAACCCATACATATCATTGGCGAAAAACACAACAAAGCATATATCGACCGTGATGTATGAGATATCTGCAAATGAAGCCGCCGTCCAGAGAATTATAAGCACAATGTCGTTCATTGCATATGCAAATGACAGAAATCTTGATCTTTTAAAGGTAAGGTACGCGGCTATAAAGCTGGTCGCAACCGATATGGTGCTCGGTATAATGTTTGCTGTTCCCAATTCTTTGAGTATAAAATAAAACAGTGCCGTTACAACTACGGTCAGTACCGCCATAACAGCAGCCGATCTCTTTGAGAGACTGTCGAGCCTTACCTCGGAGCGGTTGCCCTCATACGGATTTTTCAGCCATGAAACAAGCGAAAACACAGCCATCGGCGCTGTCATGCCGAGGTATGTCATCATTTCACCATAGTATCTGAACGACAGCGAGACTATCCCGTACATAATACTGAAAACTATCATCAGCACCTGACCTACCGAATTGCCCTTTGCACACAGTATAAGGGAGGTTATGCCGACAAGCGATGCCGCAAGATTGAGATAGTCCCTGCCTCCGCCTATAAAGAACGACACGGTAACGGTCAGAGCCGAAATACACCACAGTGCAATTTCGGTTTTAGTAAAATATCCTGTTTTTTTATATAAATCTTCCTTTCCAAAATAAAAGACATCTGCTTTGCACATCTTCTAAGACCTAACGATGTGCGGCAGATGCCTTGGCATCCCTACCCGGTGGCAGGAAAATTATTAAGTTTAAACCTTAAAGCTGCTTTATCCAGTCTGTGTCATGAAGCATTTTTTCATATTCCGCGGCAGGTACCGGCCGGCTGAAATAATACCCTTGCATATATTTGCAGCCGAAGGAAAGCAGCATGTCCGCCTGCTCCCTTGTTTCAACCCCCTCCGCTATCACCGGAAGTCCCAGAGCTGATGCCATATTGATGACAGCAGATATGATTATTTTGCTTTTTTCACTGTTTTCTGTACCCGACAAAAAGCGCATATCAAGCTTTAACACGTCAATATCTATATCCTTGAGCGTATTAAGCGAGGAATAGCCCGATCCGAAATCGTCCATTTCAATTATAAATCCCGCCTCTTTGAACTCTTTTATGGTAGATATCAGTCTCTCGGAATTTTCCATGTATGACGACTCGGTGACCTCAACGCGGATACATCTCGGCGGCAGACCGTTTCTTTTAACAATGTTTTTCATTGTATCGCAAATACCGCTTTTCAGTATATCATTCCTTGAAAGATTGACCGACGCGATTATGCTTTTACCCGGTTCTTTATCCATCCACCTGCGGACAAAACCGCAGGTTTTATCAATTATATACTCATCGACTGCGCCTATATAATCACTGCACTCAAGAAGCGGAATAAACGCTTTGGGATTAAGAAGACCCTTTCCCGGGTGCCGCCAGCGCACCAGAGCTTCGGCACCTATCAACTGCTTTCTTGCATAATCGACCTGTGGCTGAAACCAGACCTCGAACTCATCGTTCTCTAATGCACGCTCCACATCCTTTAAAAGCTCCTGCCGCTCATATTCAAGCTGCATCATACCCTTTTCATAATAGGCGATCTTTTTGCTGAAATTTCCCTTTATGGACTGCAGCGCCAAAAGCGCTTTATAGCTCATTGTAAACGAATCGCAATCCGGCTCGCAAAGATCGTAAACACCCATATGCATGGTAATCGGAATTTTAAGATCATATTCTTTGAAGCATTTGTTGAATGCGTCAAAATAATCGTTAACCGAAAGAGCATCCTCGGAACAGAAGCGCACAAAATGATCGGCATTAAGATGAGCCGAAAATGTTTCGGGCGAATCAAGCTGCCTCATATGTTCACCCATATGCTTGAGCAGGCAGTTTCCGACCCCATAGCCGTACAAGCCGTTTACATCCTTGAACCGGTCTACATCATACCGCTGTATGCGATATTTTTTACCCGGGTGGTTTTCTATCCACTCCTTCACATGCTTATGAAACCCCGACGAATTGTAAAGACCTGTAAGCGGATCAATATCACTGATAAGTATGCTCGAAATATTCTCACACGAAAGAAGAATGTACTTTTTATCTTTGTCAAGATATTCAAAAGATATTCTTTTGTAATCATCATTGCCGGCAACGGTTTGATAGGTATGGAAATCGACATTATAAGTGTCTTTACGATTAAGATTATCAATAACAGCCGCAAGGCACAGCTCTTTTTTCAACGCCCGACGGCTGTCACGCGGCACCATTTTTTCGATCAGCTTTTCAACCACGGCATCATGCGGCGTACCGCCGGGATCGACAAGGCGCTGCAGCGAGCCGCCCATCCAGTCGTTTATATAAACTATTTTTCCGGTGGCACATTCAAGCAGCATTACGCCGTCAAAATGGTCGCTTATCAGTTTTTTTATAATATCGTCTTCAAGCATGAGACCTGAAAAACCGATCAGATTGTCCGGCATAAAGCCACCCCACCGAATTAAAAATAAAAGTGCAGATACAGTTTATTTTTTATCGCGTCTGAGCCTCTGGGAACGTTTTAGAGGAATATCGCTTCTAAAAAGCTCACCGCCGCCGTATCCGTCCATTATTTTTTCAAATTCCTCATCAGATAATTTTTTGCTTCCGCCGTCGGTCGACACTTTATAAAGTTCAGCCGTCATGCGGTCATACTCTCCGAAAACACGGCGCTTGTCAATAAAAATCAGCACGCCGAGCGCCACCGACGCCGCAGCCAGCAGCAGTGACGGAACACCGAAAAGCAGCCAGAAATTAGTCATGCCGCCGTTAATAACATCGTTTTTGGCACTTACACCGTAAAACACACTGAATGATACTACTGCTAAAACCGCGCCCAAAACGGCGACAGCAACAGAGCATCTGAACTTTGCGAGCACACATCCGGCAATGACGCCAAGTAATAGAAGCACGACTGTAATAAGATACATGCGCTGCTCGTTATAAGCGGCGACCATTGACGACGTCGAACGCTCCGAATATTCTGACATAAGAACCAAATTTCCTATAGCAACGGTCATATACATAAGCACCGAGCATACCGATGCGACAATGAAAATTATTTTGACCGTCTTATATCCCACACCGCCCGGTGCAAAGGATCCGACACGCATTTTCCGCTTCGCAAGTGCAAGCACATTTTCGTTACGTTTCATTATTTTCTCCAAACAGGTATTGAATACCCCGCAAGTAATGGTATAATAACCTCTGATGACAAAAAGCAGGGTTTGTTCCTGACTCAAGGCTGCAAATCCACTCTTATGATATGATAATATTAAACCGATATACAACATTTGTCAAGAATAACTGCTACAGAGGAGATATTTTATGCCAACCGTCAACATCGTACTTGTCGAACCGGAAATACCGCAGAATGCCGGAAACATAGCGCGTACCTGCGCCGCAACAGGAGCAAGGCTACATATAATAAAGCCGATGGGATTTACCGTTGACGATAAAAAATTAAAGCGTGCCGGGCTTGACTACTGGTACCTGCTCGACATTACATACTACGAAAACCTTGACGACTTCTTTTTGAAAAACGAGGGCAGCTATTATTTCTTTACCACCAAGGGCAGAACCACATATTCGGATGTCAGCTATCCGGACGACTGCTTTCTCTTCTTCGGCAAGGAAACAGCCGGTCTGCCCGAAGAGCTGCTGCTGAAGCACCCGGATGAAGCGGTAAGGCTTCCGATGCGCGGAGAGGCGCGCAGCCTCAATCTTTCAAACACAGTAGCGGTCGCGGTATATGAGGTGCTGCGGCAGTGGGATTTTCCAAAGCTGCAGAACAAAGGTCAGCTGCATAAATACCGCTGGGACGACTGACCGTGCGACACTTATAATAAATATGATAAAAATTTATCAATTTCGTGTTAAACATCTTGAAAAATGATGCAAAGTAGGATAAAATGTAGTTGTTGATTTGATAATTCATTCTGAAAGGATGTATCACAATGTCAGTATTAAACAAAAAGACGGTTGATGACCTTAACGTAAAAGGCAAGCGCGTTCTTGTCCGCTGCGATTTCAACGTTCCGCTCAAGAACGGCGAAATCACAGATGAGAACCGTATCGTTGCGGCTCTGCCCACCATCAAAAAGCTCATAGCAGATGGCGGCAAGGTCATTCTTTGCTCACATCTCGGCAAGCCGAAGGGCGAGCCCAAGCCTGAGCTTAGCCTTGCTCCCGTTGCCAAGAGGCTGTCAGAGCATCTCGGCAAAGAGGTTGTATTCGCGGCTGACGACAATGTTGTCGGCGAGAACGCGAAAAAGGCTGTCGCAGCCATGAAGGACGGAGATGTCGTTCTTCTCCAGAACACAAGATACCGCGCTGAGGAGACCAAGAACGGCGAGCAGTTCAGCAAAGAGCTTGCGTCACTCTGCGACGTATATGTAAACGATGCTTTCGGTGCCGCCCACAGAGCCCACTGCTCTACCGTCGGTGTTACCGATTATGTCAAGGAATCCGCAGTCGGATACCTCATGCAGAAGGAGCTCAAGTTCCTCGGCGGTGCAGTTGAGAATCCTGAGCGTCCGTTTGTCACTATACTCGGCGGCGCAAAGGTTGCAGACAAGCTGCCTGTTATCGAAAACCTTCTTACCAAAGCCGATACTCTTATCATCGGCGGCGGTATGGCATACACCTTCCTTGCAGCCAAGGGCTACGGCGTAGGCACGTCGCTTCTTGACAAGGAAAAGATCGATTACTGCAAGGATATGATGAAGAAGGCGGATGAAAAGGGTGTTAAGCTGCTTCTCCCGATAGATTGCACAGTCGGCAAGGTCTTCCCCGATCCTATCGACGGACCGGTTGATGTTATCGTAGTTGACGCGGATAAGATTCCGGATGACTATATGGGACTTGATATAGGGCCCAAGACTGCGGAAATGTTTGCAGAGGCTGTAAAGACCGCAAAGACCGTTGTCTGGAACGGACCTATGGGCGTTTTTGAAAACCCGACCCTTGCAAAGGGCACAATAGCCGTTGCAAAGAGCCTTGCCGAGACCGATGCTACTACCATCATCGGCGGCGGCGACTCGGCTGCTGCCGTCAACACACTTGGCTTTGGCAGCAAGATGAGCCACATCTCTACCGGCGGCGGCGCTTCGCTTGAATTCCTTGAGGGCAAAGAGCTTCCGGGAATTGCCGCGGTAAACGACAAATAAATATTAACAACAACTGCGGCACGGTGGGTATGCCTTCTGTGCCGCAGAAAATTTGTAATTCTGGAGGAAAAACTCATGAATAAAGCTCTTCGTAAGGCTGTTATAGCCGGCAACTGGAAAATGAACAAAACACCGTCGGAAACGACAGCGCTCATAGGTGAAATGAAGCCGCTCGTAAAGGACGCAGGCTGCAAGGTCGTCCTTTGCGTACCTTTCATTGACATTCCTGCCGCAGTTGAGGCAGCCAAAGGGTCAAATATCGAGATAGGCGCGGAAAATGTTCACTTCAAGGAGTCGGGCGCTTACACAGGTGAGGTTTCGGCAAATATGCTTGTCGAAAGCGGCGTCAAATATGTTGTTATCGGTCACAGCGAGCGCAGGCAGTACTTTGGCGAGACCGATCAGACCGTTAATCTCCGCACACTTGCTGCTTTGAACGCCGGTCTTACCGCTATAGTCTGCGTCGGCGAGACTTTGGAGCAGAGAGAGCTTGGCTACACCGAGACACTGCTCAAATTCCAGACAAAAATGGCTCTTACAAACGTTACTGCAGAGCAGCTTAAGAATGTCATAATAGCATACGAGCCGGTCTGGGCTATCGGCACCGGTGTTACCGCTACAGCTGATCAGGCTGACGAGGGCAACGGTTATGTCCGTGCCGCCATTGCCGAGGTCTACGGCAAGGATGTTGCCGAGACCGTTACCATACAGTACGGCGGTTCCATGAATGCAAAGAATGCCGATGAACTTGTGGCAAAGGTCAATGTTGACGGCGGTCTTATCGGCGGCGCATCGCTCAAGGCTCCCGACTTTGCAGCAATAGTCGCAGCGGCAAGCAAATAAGTTTGGTGAAGAATATGAAAAGACCTGTTGTTTTAACGATAATGGACGGTTTCGGATATAATCCCGAGACCAAAGGAAACGCAATATATGCCGCAAAGACTCCGCGCCTTGATAAGATATTCAAGGAATGCCCGACCACACTTATAGGCGCATCCGGCATGGATGTCGGTCTGCCCGACGGACAGATGGGCAACTCTGAGGTTGGTCATACCAACATCGGCGCCGGCAGAGTTGTTTATCAGGAGCTCACCCGTATAACCAAGGCTGCTGCCGACGGCGAATTTGCAAAAAATCCCGCGTTTATTCACGCTATAGAAAACTGCAAGAAAAATAAATCAGCGCTGCACCTTATGGGACTTTTGTCCGACGGCGGCGTTCACAGCCACATCGAGCATCTTTATGCGCTGCTTAAATTGGCTAAGGATAACGGTCTTAGCGACGTATATGTAGATGCTCTGCTTGACGGACGCGATGTTCCCCCTGCCTCCGGCGCTGCGTATATCGAGGCACTGCAGAAGAAAATGGCTGAGATCGGTGTCGGCAGAATATCTACGGTAGCCGGACGCTACTACGGCATGGACCGTGACAACCGTTGGGACAGGATCGAGAAGGAATACAATGCCTGCGTGCTGGGCGACGGTATAATGGCTGATGACGCCGTTGAGGCGGTAAGAAAGTCTTACGAGACCGTTGACGCAGACGGTAAGCACCTTACCGACGAATTTGTGATCCCGACCGTTATCGCAGGCGGCAAGGGTATTGCGGACGGCGACAGCATTATATTCTTCAATTTCCGTCCCGACCGTGCAAGGGAGATAACAAGAACCTTCGTAGATCCTGATTTCACCGGATTTGAGCGCAGGGGCGGCAAAAAAAATGTATTTTATGTCTGCATGACGCAGTACGACGCCACCATGCCGAATGTTGAGGTGGCATTCAAGCCCGAGGAGCTTACAAATACACTCGGTGAGTACCTTTCAAAGCATGGCATGACGCAGCTGAGAATTGCCGAGACCGAAAAATACGCTCATGTCACCTTCTTCTTTAACGGCGGCAAAGAGGTCGAATATAAGGGCGAGGACAGAATACTTGTCAAGTCCCCTGCCGTTGCTACCTATGACCTGCAGCCCGAAATGAGTGCAGTTCCGGTATGCGACAAGGTCGTTGCGGCAATTGAGAGCGGAAAGTATGATGTTATCATACTGAACTTCGCCAACTGTGACATGGTCGGACACACCGGCGTGTTTGATGCAGCGGTGAAGGCGGTCGAGACCGTTGACACCTGCGTAGGTCGTGTTGTTGATGCTGCTGTTGCAGCCGGCGGTGCTGTGCTTATCACAGCAGATCACGGAAATGCCGACAGAATGATCGATACAGACGGCACACCGTTTACCGCACATACAACAAACCCTGTTCCCTTCTCGGTCGTAGGCTACCCCTGCAAACTGCGTGAAGGCGGCAGACTGTGCGACATTTCGCCGACCATTCTCAAAATACTCGGTATGGAGCAGCCGGCAGAAATGACCGGAAAGAGCATTATTCTTTAAGCTTCAGTGCAAGATAATTGCATACAGCTGCAAAATAATGTTATGACAAATCACCCGGAGGAACCTTCCGTGTTCCTCCGGGTGATTTTTATATGAGCCAGCAAAATTAAATTTTAGTTTATAGGTGTACAAAAAACAAATGGCTAATTGAATTTTTGTAGGGAACGACATATAGGTCGTTCCCTACGTCTGTCAATATTTCATTACGCAGATAAACTAAAATTTACCGATATATCAATAAAGGCTAACCGGTAAGGGCTTTATTCGCGGCGAAATACATAAAATGCAAACCGCAAGCACTTTATAAAGCCAAGACGATCTTTCCCTGTCGGTCAAAACGATCAAATACTTTTATACCGCACGGTTTTCACGTTTCCTGTCAGTTTTCGCAGGTGTCAATCTATCGGTGTCTCCCCTATTACGGCTTTCGGGCGCCTTCCGAGATAGCGGAAAACCTGCTTCTTATATTGCCTGTACGGATCGCCGAACTCAGCGGTCAGATACTTCTCCTCCTGCAATATCTGCAGATGAAGCATAACCGTTGAAAAGGCAGAAAAGGCAGCTGTTAACGGATTGCAGTACATAAGCAGGACGCCCATATATTGAAGATCAAACCCCAGAAAGGCTGGATTGCGGCTGTATTTGTAAATTCCGGTCGTGACAAGTTCTGTCTTATCGCTGTCGGGAATGCCTGCTCTCCAGCTGTCCTTCATGCAGATCACCGAAACAAGGAAAACAACATCACCGAGTAACCCTATTAAAACTCCGGTAAACCTTGCACCAGGCGGCGCATAGTTCCACCCTGAAACAATCGAAGCCAACTGTACCGCAGGGGTTGCTGCGGTGGCAATACCCATCAGCAGTTCCACGGTATGCAGCCCTTTTTCCTTTCTGCGCCCTATCTGCCGTGTCCTTATTCCGTGCCGCTTCTGTATATACATCTTTGTAAAATAAATGCCGTAGAACACCGCCAGCACAAACAACGCCGAAACTGTGTACGGGAACAGTTCTTCAAGCGGAAATTTCATAAACCAATATCCTTTCGCCGCCGGTAAGCCTTAAAATCACAGATCTGATCCATTATATCTGTCTTTACCCCACCAGTCGGGCATAAGCTCCTTCAGTGTAACGGTCTCTCTTGTATCGTAATCGACCATTATCTCCATATTCTCGTTTTCTTCGTTCAACTGATAAAAGAATTCACGACAAGCGCCGCACGGCATGCCGCTTCCGCCGCCCGACGGTGCTTTGTCCCTAAATGCAATCAGCCTCTTTATCCTGGTCTGACCGCTGTTCACATACATATTCAGCGCCGCCACCCGTTCCGCGCACAAATTCATAACTCCGCTGCAGGCTTCAATGCAAAACCCTGTATAGACAGTACCGTCTCCGCTTTCCAGAGCACACACCACATGGTGAGCGTGTATAAAAGGTGTCACATCCATAGGATGAAATTCAGATTTTGCCTGTTGATAAAGCTTTTCCCATATATCCATATATTCTTCCTTTGCATAGCATCCGCTGCTTTATTGTATATAGGTTGTTATAATACATTCTTTTCTAATTGTCAACACACATAAGCCGGAAGCAACCCTTCAGCGGCACGAAGCACAGCTCAGGCACTTGTCGTTTTATATCGTCGTTTACTTGCCGTGACCTGACCCGATCTTTTCCAGAAAGCGATCGATATGTGTGCGAAGCATTCTATCGACGTTTTCCTTGTCATCCGCCGCATCGTAAAGGCTGTAAAGCAAAAATATCGGTCCGTAAAATTCCAGCGCCAGCTGCATTGCCGAACTGTCACTGTCGGTAATCCGGCGGAATATCGCCGCCATGTACGCGGCAGGACCGGCTGCAAGATAATTATGATAAAGCTGTCCGAATTGAGAATCGCGGTACTGCTCAAGTACAAGCATTTTCCTGAAATTGGCGGCGAACTTATCCTTCGTCCAATAGTCAAACTGCGCCACGCTGTAGTCACCGATTTTTTCTATCGACGTTTTTATGTAGGAGCTGTCAAAGCCGTCCGGTTCGGTTTCGGGCATTTCATATTTCTCTGCTTGCTCATAGTCGGTTTTGCTCATTTTTTCCACAATGCTGTTCAGAATTTCCTGCTTTCCGGCATAGTGCTTGTAAAGAGCAGACTTGGTAATTCCCAGCTGATGTGCAATATCGCTCATTGAAGTCCCGAGATACCCGCTTTGCGCAAACAGCTCCAATGACACTTCCAATATACGTTCCTTCGTATCCCCAGCCACTGTACCACTCCTTCAAAACATAGGCTGACAAGAGACAGCCTAAACATCGCAGCCAACACAATTATAGTGACCGCTCGGTTACATGTCAAGTGATTTCCGTTATATTTATCGGTACAGTTAAAGAGCCGTTCCCTTTTTGGGGACAAAAAATCTCTGCATATCGGCACGCTCCAGCTCAAGCAGCTTTATCTTCCTGTCGATACCGCCTGCATATCCGGTCAGGCTTCCATTTGTGCCAACCACACGGTGGCACGGTATGATGACCGATATTTCATTGTGACCGACCGCGCCGCCCACCGCTTGTGCGGACATCCTGCCGATCCCTCGTTTCTCAGCAAGCTGCCGCGCAATCCAGCCGTAGGAAACAGTCTGACCGTAGGGGATCTTTAGAAGTATCTCCCACACATCCAGCCTGAACCGAGAACCAATGGGGTGCAGCGGCGGCATAAAGTCAGGCTCTTTACCGGTAAAGTATATATCGAGCCAGCGTACGGCATCGGAAAGTATTGGCGTTTTTGCCTCAATGTGAACTTCCGGGAGGTTGTCCGCAAAATATTTTTCACCGTCAAACCACAGACCGGTTAACCCGACCTCGTCTGCCGCAAGCAGAATACCGCCAAGCGGAGAATCGTAATGCCTGATAAAAGTCATATGTTACACCTCAAATAGCAGTAAAATTCATTCTGCTGCCGCTTCTATTTGCCCACAGCCTCTGCCGATGGCTGTCCGTACATTTTGAAGAACTGTCTGATGTGGCGCCCGATAAGCCCTATCACTTCATCCTCACGTTCCGGCTCACGGTCACACAGACCGATCCATACCGAAATAGGAAGACAGAACTGCACTGCCATAATTTCAGGGTCACCGGCAATCAGCCTTCCCTGCCGGATTAAAAACCGCATAAGGCCCGTGAAATAGCGCATTACATCCGTATAATTCTGTTTTGTAAGCAGCGCACTGAGCTCTTTGTTCTGGAATTGCTCAATGGTAAACATTTTCCGCGAACTGCTGACCCGCGGATCGTGCAGAATATAACGTATATGCCCTGTTATCATCTGCAGCGCCTCATCCGGCGTTATGTTCTGTATGTTACTTATGAATGTGGGATCATCCCAATCAGCATTAGCAAAAATAGAGTGCCTGTTGTACTGTACAAGCCCCTCCTGCACCAGCTCGTCAAGAATCTCCTTCTTGCTTGTAAAGTGGCTGTACAAGGATGCCTTGCGGATACCGACCGCATCCGCTATCTCGGCAACCGAGGTCGATTCGTATCCCTTGGCTGAAAACAGCTTTAACGCCGTTTTTAATATTTCCTGCTTTGTATCACACTTTTCCGTCATTCTGCCATTTCCTTAGCGTCATAATACCGTTATAATTATAACTACCGAACGGTAGGCTGTCAAGCAGTAAAGAGAGCAATATTCATAATTAACGTTAAAGCAACGTTCGGCAGTCTGCAAAGTGTCCATTTTCCGATGAAAAAAATAGTGGTGGAATTTTGGCATAATTTATTGACATATTTTACCTTTTATGGTATGCTAATATCGAAAGTTGAAAATATGACGGTTTGTGGTTACGAACCGTCGCGTGCAAAAAAGAAAGAGGATGCGTATGAGACAAAAACTTCGTTTTAAGTCGCTTATCGCGGTCATTCTGGCAATTACCATGCTGCTGACCGTACTGCCGGTCCAGACCTTTGCGGCGGACACCGACCCGGCTGCCGCAGCTTCTGCTGCCGACACGTCTGCCGACGCCGGTCAGGACGATGACGGCGGCGCTCCGTCCGTGCTTTACGAGCTGACCGAAAAGCGCTCGGAAAGCACAAAGTACTTTAAAATGAGCGACGGCTCCGTCAAGGCGTGCACCTATCCGGTGCCCGTGCATTTCGCCGACTCTGTTGACGGCACAATGCGCGAGATCGACAACCGCCTTGAAAAGGTGACCGGCCAAAACGGCAAAACCTATTACAGAAACAAGGAAAACTCCGTTTCTGTTACATTGCCTGAGGATATTTCCGACGGCAGCATAGAATACAGCGACGACAAGGGCTTTGTCAGCTTTAAGCTGAGAGACAGCCTTGTATCAAAGCTTAAAAAACGTTTTATGGGTGTTTCAAGCGGCGGACCTACCGCCGTGCAGAATATAATTTCGGCTGCCTCCTACAGGTCGGTCGGCGGCGACACGGATATAGAGTATGAGGTGTCCGGCAGCACGCTCAAAGAGACCATCGTGCTCAACAGCTTTACCGGCCGCAGCTTTTCGTTTGATCTCGACACCGACGCCGCGTGGGTAATAAAGTCCGCCGATGGCTCGATCGGGTTCTACGGTGCCGACGGCAACTGCCTTTACACAATGGCTGCGCCGTACATGGTCGACGACGGCGGCGAATACTCCGCCGCGGTAGATGTAACGCTTTTAAGGCTCGGCGGCGGAAAATATATAGTCACATATACGCCCGACAGAGAATGGCTCGCCGACCCGGCACGCGAGTACCCCGTAAGGCTCGATCCGACAATAACCAAGTTCACACAGCCGTCAGATATTGCCGATACATATGTCTACTCCATTCAGGAAGGCGAGCCGCGCGGCAGCGTTGATATAATAAACGTCGGAAAACAGGTAAAGAGCAGCGGCACTTCGTTTTTCATGCGTTCACTCATAAAATTCAATCTGCCGTCCGACATAAAGGAAACCGACTGCATTGTCGATGCAAGAATAAACTTTGTGCACAATCCCGGCAGCTATTACTATAACAAAACCACCAACGGTCTGCAGGTCGACCTGCATGAGCTTACTGCGCCCTTTAATGAGAGCACCACTGTCTGGAATACAAGGCCGGACTTTTACGACACGGCTATCGACTATGCGTTTGTAAACAAGTCAAATACACTGGTCGACACCGAACTTTCATACGACAGCTTCAATATAACCAAGCTTGCATGCAAATGGCAGAGCGGCGCGCCCAACAACGGCGTACTGCTTAAAATGCATGATGAAAATGCAAATCTGAGCTCAAGCTCACAGGTATTCTACATTTCAAGTAATTCCACCTATTTTAAAGACGTCAGCCAGATACTTGAGGTCACCTACCGCAACACGGTCGGTCTTGAGGATTACTGGAGCTATACCGATCAGTCGCTCGGCGGATCGGGCAGCGGATATGTAAACAATTCAAACGGCAACCTCGTTTATACGCATACCACTGCCGCGAATAATACCGCCAACACAGCCTTCACCGTAACACATATATATAACACAGCTCTTAATGACATGAGCGAAGAATATGACCCCAATCTTAATAACAATAACGACTGTCATTACGGCAGAGGCTGGAGACTCAATTTAAGACAGACTCTTAAACCTGTCGATAATGGTACGTCGGTCAAATTTATTTACACCGACGGTGACGGCACCGAGCACTACATAGTCCAGACCAGCGACGGAAAGCGCGTGGATGAGGACGGTCTGGGACTTACCGTTGAAGATGTCACCGGTGTTCCTTACCGCAACTACAAGCTGGTAGACAAATCCGGCACCGAGCTTGTTTTCGATACAAACTATAACCTGTCTGAAATATACGACGCAAACGGAAATCTCATAGACATACTCAATGACTATTTTGCAGCAACAGATGATTACTGTATCACCGGCGTCACCACATCGACCGGCGAGAACTTCAATTTCTCTTATGACAGCAGCGGATATCTGCAGTACATTGACGACAACGCCGGCCGCAGAACCACTATGAGCTATACCGGCGGATATCTCACCGGTATTGCCTACCCCGACGGCACTGCGACATCGTTTGCCTATTCTGACGGCAGACTTTGCTCGGTCACCGCACCGTCGGGTCACAAGCTGCAGTACACATATGCAAGCGGCAGAGTGAGCAAAACCGAAGCGTTCGGCGAAAACGGCGCGTCTGCGGGCTGGACTGCGTTTGCCTACGACACCAATCAGACCGTAATAACCAACGCCGACGGCGACATGTACACCTACCAGTTTGACACTTTAGGCAGAGCGGTGGCGGTGTACGACAAGTATGACAACATCTGCACCAAGGAATTTACCGGCACATCGAGCGCCGCAGACAGCATACGCAAAAACAACAAAACGTCCACCGTCTCCGGCACGACGACCTATGTAAACAACCTGCTGCGCGACGGCATGTTCTACCAGGGTTTCGGCTACTGGGTAAAGTTCGGGCAGCCCGAAAGCATTATTGAGCTGACCGATCTCTACCCCATGCTGTCGTCAAAGACCATCAAAATAACGGCGGATGCCAACAGCGTATCCTGTGTGGCTCAGGAGCCGCCCGTTACCGAAGGCGGAACATATACCCTTTCCGGATATCTGAAAACCGAGAATGTACAGGGCGGTTACGGCGCCATAGTCGAAATACAGACATCGACCGGACGTGAGATACGCTCCGAGCCGATATACGGCACTACCGACAGCGAGGTAAACGGCGGCTACAGACGTGTTCACTGCACCGTCACCCTCAAGCCGGGAGAAACGCTGTGGCGTGCAATGGCAGGCGCGTATTGGGCTACAGGGACTGTTTATGTGAACGGACTTCAGCTTGAAAAGGGCGACAGCGCCAACAACGTAAACCTTATTCACAATTCAAGCTTTGAGCTTCCGGGCAACGGCACTATACCCGAGGGCTTTAACGGCACCATAAGCAGCGGAGGCGTGGTGAGCGGCGACGCCCACGATGGCAGCAGATCGGTCAGGATGGACTGCGACGCCTCTAACCTGTACCATATACGCCAGTCGGTCATGCAGGACGGCAAAGCCGGCGAGGTATATACCTTCGGCGGCTGGGCAAAGGCGTCGTCAACAAAGCGTCCCGGTCCCAATAACTTCGGTATGACCTTCATGATCATCAATACCGACGGTACCGTCGACTGGGAATACCTTGAATTCAACCGCGATGTCGAGACCTACCAGTGCGCGTCAAAGGTGTTCGTCCTTAAAAAGGATTGCAGTGAATTTGTTATACACATGGCGTATTCCTACAACCTCAACAGTGTGTATTACGATTCCATGTTCCTTTACAAGGACACGGCCCAGAGCTATATCTACGACTCTGACGGCAATGTAGTTTCGACCGCCGACAGCGCCCGCAGCGAGTCTTCCTTTGAGTACAGCGACAATTCGCTGTCAAAGCTCATATCCCCGATAGGTCAGAAATATACCTATAACTACGACTCAAAGAAAAACATGGTCTACGGGCTTTCGAGTGCCGGCATAGGCTATAACGCCGTGTACGACAGCTGCGGCAATGCCATCTTTGGCACGACCATAACGGACACCACCGGCTCACCGTTAAAATCCGGAAAGTATTATTATATAAAGAATAAGGTCACCGGAAAATGCCTTTACGCCACTAACCCGTCGGTAAATTGCGCCGACGTCGTTCAGCGCTCCTGCACCGGCAGCGATGCGGAAAAGTTCCTCGCCATCAAAACACCCGAGGGGTACTACGCCTTCAAATCGGCGGCAAACCTTGACGGAGGACTGAACTACTACAGCAGATCCGAGGAAAACACCAAGGTCGAGACCGATGTTATAGGCAGATACAGCACGAACGGAGACTACAACCACTGGAAGCTGCTTGACACGGGCGACGGCGACGGTTCCTTCAACCTTATAGCACGTCCGCACCAGTACGGCGGCTGCATGACCGTCCGCGACAGCAGCACGGCTGAAAACGCCGGAATATACCTCACCTACCCCAACGGCTCCGACATACAGAAGTGGTACTTCGTAGAGGTGCCGGAGGACGGCGGTACAAACGGCGAAACGGTCATACCGCTCCAAAGCGGCAAACAGTATTATATACGCAATCTTGACACGGGACGGTTTGTTTCCGCACAAGGTGCGCCTCAGAATACAAAGCCGTTAAGGCATTACCAGCTCGGCACGCCCGATACATCCTGCTTTAAATGGACCGTTACGAGACATTCCGACGGCACATGGACCATGCGCCCGACCGACAGCCCCGATCTGTTCTTCTCATACCATTCGAGATCTGAGGAGAATACTCTGAGCGAGCTTGAAGCAGGAACCGATGAATTAGAGTGGTCGCACTGGACTATAGAGCCGTGCAACGATTTTACCGGCGCTTACAGGATACAGTCGGTCATCTCGACCATGACCACACGGTACGCGGCACTCGACAGCGGTGAAAAGGTAACAGGCGAAGCGATATACCTCAGGGCATACGCTGACGAGCCCTCACAGAAATGGTGCTTCATAGAGGTCGGCGAGGAGATGCGCTCAAGCGCCGAATACTCCCCGAACGGCGCATACCTCACAAAGGTGACCGACGGCAGAGGAAACTCGACCCAGTATACCTACAATACCTCAAAGGGTCTGCTGACCTCGACCACCGACGCCGCAGGCAACACCACGTCCTACACCTACGACGCCAATACCGACCGCATGCTCTCGGTCACGAGCGGAAACAGCACCGTGTTCTATGCTTATGACACCTACGGCACGCTGCAGAATATAACCTCTGCCGGCGGCACGGTCTATAGCTTTACCTACGATCAGTTCGGCAGAACGACCAATGTCAATGTGGGCAGCCGCACGCTTTCGTCAACATCATATCTTAACGATCATTCCTCGCTCGTTTCGTCGCTGACCTACGGCAACGGAAACACGAAAAGCTACGTTTATGACGATCAGCAGAGAATTAAGCAAACATATGTTGACAATACGCTGACTTCCCTGTATAATTATGACAGGCTCGGAAACTTGGTGAAGTATTCCGACGCTAAGACGGGTATAACCTGGAACCATGAGTACGATCTCATCGGCAGGGCAACGCGCAGCGACGCGAGCGACGGCAGATACATAGGCTACACCTATGACTCCTTCAACCGCCTTTACACGGTCAAGGAAAACATAAGAGGCTATGAACTGAAAACCGTTTATGACTACGACGACCAGTGCAATTATTCCGAAAAGTCCGGGCTTGTGACCGGCCTTACAATGAATAACTGCCGGCAGTTCGTTTACGGTTATGACAAGCTGAACAGGC
>UQDO01000032.1 GCA_900539855.1 uncultured Oscillospiraceae bacterium | reverse complement strand
CAAACAGGTCTTATTTACTTTTCCCAATCTGTAACACATCATTGACAAACCTACAGTTTTTTGGGACTCTACCGGCGGTAGAATTGTCGAAGAACCGCTCTACCGCCCTGTAGAGCAAGGGTATAGAGTCATTGTTCAACAGTTCAGTGACAAATACATTAACCTGTAGTAATATGAATTCAGCAAATCAACAGTCGAAAGGAACCTGATCCAAATGAATGAATTTGTAATATTTGCGGACTCGGCGTGTGACATAAGTCCTGCAACACTTGAAAGGTGGGGCGTTAAGTATGCATGCCTCACATTACATTTTGAAGATGACGGAATAGAAATGAAAGACAGCGACATAGATCCGCACGAGTTCTATGAAAAAATGCGTGCCGGTCATGTTGCCAGAACGGCGGCTGCAAATATGGCAACCTTCAAGGACCTGTTTGAAGAGGAGCTCAAAAAGGGAAACGACATTTTATATATAGGCTTTTCAAGCGGACTGAGCACAACATATAATTCGGGTGCAATGGCTGCAGGAGAGCTGGCTGAAAAGTATCCCGACAGAAAATTAATCACCATTGACAGCCTTTGCGCTTCAACCGGCTTCGGTCTGCTTTTATATCTTGCAGTCCTTAAAAAGGAATCCGGCGCGACCCTGGAGCAGACTGCCGACTATGTAAGGGAGAGAATACCGCACATCTGCCACTGGTTCACCGTTGACGACCTGAAATATTTAAAGCGCGGCGGTAGGGTCAGCCCCACCGCGGCATTTGTCGGCGGAATACTCGGCATAAAACCGGTAATGCATACCGATATAAACGGAAAACTCACCAATGTTTCAAAGGTCAGAGGACGCAAAGCCGCCATAAACGCGCTGGCTGAAAAGTACGGCGAGCTTGCCGAGCATCCGGGCGAGGGACCCGTTTTCATATGCAACGGCGACTGCGGCGAAGACGTCGAAATGTTAAAGAGAATATTAAAAGAAAAGTACGGAACCTGTGTAGACATGGTCACTCCGACCGGTCCGGTTATAGGCTCACATTCCGGTCCCGGAACCCTGGCGCTCTTTTTTGAGGGCAAAAACAGGTGATGGCCGCGCGTTTTAAAAGGAGAATAAACAATGATCGCGAGGACAAAATTAGCTGACAGAAAACTGCCGCGTTACACACGCGGAGAGGAAATATTCAACATGGTATCGCACATCGTAGGAGCAGCGCTCGGCGTTGCGGCTCTGGTGCTCTGCGTGGTCGTTTCGGCACTCAAGGGCAGCGCGATAGCCGTTGTCAGCAGTTCAATATACGGTGCAAGCCTTGTGATGCTTTACACTATGTCAAGCGTTTATCACGGGCTGCGATGCGAAATGGGCAAAAAGGTAATGCAGGTCATAGACCACTGCACGATATATTTTCTGATTGCCGGAACATATACGCCTATCCTTCTTTGTGGAATAATGCGTGTCGATAAGGTTGCGGCGTGGGTGATATTCGGCGTCGTGTGGGGGTTTGCTGCACTTGCCACCACGCTTACCGCCATAGACCTTAAGAATTATCAGAAATTTTCAATGATATGCTATATAGGAATGGGCTGGTGCATAGTGTTGGCGGCAAAGACCACTATGGAAGCCCTCTCCATGCCGGGAATAGTTCTTCTGCTGACCGGTGGAGTCGCATACACCGTCGGCGCCGTCCTTTACGGCGCAGGCAAAAAGCACAGATATATGCATTCAGTATTTCATCTCTTTGTTGTTGCAGGAAGCATACTTCACTTTTTCTGCATACTGTTTTATGTAATATAAAGTTATAATTCAAATCAAGTACGGGTCCGGCAATAGCCGGATCCGTACTTTTTTGTCAGTAAGCTTAGGCTGACAAGAGCCGGACACCGTACGCCTTAAAGCCAAAAAAATCCGGTTTAAGGTCGAAGAGTTTCTGCCGTTTAAATTTTCAGGCAGCAAAGCGTGAGATTGTCCGCAAGGCTGGCGCCTACGGGTAACAAGCGCAGAGCTGCTGTACTAAATACGGCGAGATGATCGGTCAGGTTATTTATGTGTGCTCAGAGATAGAATGTGATGACGGACGGCGCGTACCTATAATGACCTTCGGACCTATAGGAATTGCGCCGCCCTTCAAGCGTCAGGGCTACGGCAAGCGCCTGCTTGACTATTCTATGGAAAAGGCAGGAGAAATGGGCGCAGGGGCACTTGCAATCACCGGCAATATTCTGTTTTACGGCAAATCCGGCTTTGTACCTGCCAAAACAAAGGGCGTCCGCTATGAGGACGATCCCGATGCAGATTATTTCCTTATAAAAGAGCTTGTCCCAGGATTTTTGAACGGCATTTCCGGTACATACAAGGATCCGGACGGCTATTTTGTATGCGAACGCGATCCCGAGGGCTTTGAAAGGTTCGAAGCCACATTTCCGCCGAAACAGAAGCTGAAACTCCCGGGTCAGCTGTTTTGAAACCCGTATTACGGAAAACTTCATCCCACCGGTAAACCGGTGGGATGAATCTTTTATCTCTATTCTTCCGTACTTATAACGCTTACAGGGCAGCCGTCGGCAGCTTCCCTTACGGCAGCTTCGTTTTCGGGCGTCGGCTCCGCAGTCACTTCGGCAAAACCATCGCTTCCCATTTTAAAAACCTCCGGGCATGTCTCGGTGCAAAGTCCGCAGCCTATGCAGCCGTCGCGGTCTATTGATACCTTCATATCATCATTCCTTTCGTAAAGCTATTATTTGTATTATTTTTTTGTTTATTCAGATCTTTTTAACCGGCCGTACTTGACAAACTGACGCATGCGTTGTTTAATAATTCTATCAAACAAACGGAGACGCAAAAATAATGGAAAGACAAAAACGGGTGGCGGCTGTACACGACATCTCGGGCTTCGGCAAATGCTCACTTACGGTTGCTCTGCCGGTGATTTCGGCGGCAGGAATAGAGGTGTCGGTATTGCCGACAGCCGTACTTTCGGCTCATACCGCCGTGCCGGGCAACATATTCTGCCGCGATCTGACCGACGACATGGAACATTTTATATCCCACTGGGATGAGCTTGGGCTGCACTTTGACGCCATATACACAGGCTATCTCGGATCAGCTAAGCAGGCAGAAATAGTCTGTGATTTTATTGATCGCTTCAGGCAGCCTGACACGCTGGTCATTGTTGATCCTGCAATGGCTGATAACGGAAAGATGTATTCGCTTTTTGACATGAACTTTGCAAGGTCCATGCTTCCGCTTTGTCAAAAGGCGGATATCATAGTGCCTAATATCACTGAGGCACTTTTCCTTCTTGAGAGGGAGTATGTGAGCGGTCCGCACAGCAGGGATTTTACCGATGAGCTTGTAGACTCGCTCCAATCGCTTTGCGGCTGCGATGTGGTGCTGACCGGTATAAGCTGCGACGAAAATACAATGGCGGTTGCCTGCCGGACTCAAAAGGCCGGTCAGACCGAATACGTAAACAACAGCAGAATACCCGGAACCTTTCACGGTACCGGTGATGTTTTCGCGAGCGCTCTTACGGCTGCGCGGCTGTCGGGCAGAACTCTTAAAGAGTCTGCCGAAATCGCGGTACAGCTTACGGTCGGCAGCATAAAACGTACGGCAGCCGGCGGTACCGACCACAAATACGGTGTGGATTTTGAAAGAGGTCTTTGGCAGTTTGCCGATATGCTGAAATGAAATCCGGCAAACGCAAAACAGAATGCAAAAACCAAGCCGACGGGCGAAACCGATAACAGCACCATCTCCGGCTGCAAGAACGATCTTGCGTTTATAAAATCCGACATTCGGGTCGTACCCGGCACCGGTATTACACGCAATATTTGTGTCGCCGTACAAATCACATTTCAACAGCAGCTCCTCCCCGGCGGCAATAGGCTGCCACGATGCCGCCTTCAATTTTCAGTAACAGTGTTATTGATTTAATTATAATATGATTTTTCAAAGAAAATAAATGCAATTATTGATAGCTTTTGATAGTTTTGCCTAATAAATTTATGAATTCAATACAGCAGTAATTTATATCTTCCCGTATCTCATAAATTATCCGGCAGCAATGTGACTGATATTTCAGCATACAATTTATCTTATTTTTCCTACTTTATCCTATTTGTCAATATAAAATCACACAAATGTATATAATCATATTTGAGGTGAGTTTATGAGACCCTTAAAGGAAAAAATCAGTATAACGATAGACAGCGTTGTTTGGAAAAAATAAAGGCGGAGGCTGAAAACGACGATCGCTCGCTTTCGCAGTTTATAAATATTGTATTGAAGGAGCATCTGAAGAAAGAAAAATAGTTCTCCCACTGCTTCGGTTTCTGTTTGCCCTCTCATCTCGGACTAAACGGTAAATATGAATATAAATATAAATAAGTAAGCGGCAGGTAAAGTTGTACTTTACCTGCCGCTTGTGTCTTTATAAAATCGGTTTATTTAAAAAGATTTTTTCTTTCTGCTTATAAAAGCGGCACCGGTCAAGGCGCAGCCGCTGATAACAAACAGTGCTATCCACAGCATAATATTGCTGCTGTCGCCGGTTGAAGGAACCTTTTCACCCTCGCCGTCAGGCAGCTTTTCTATTATGGTATCTGCCTTTGTTATCTCCTTTGTTGCCGCAGCATCGCCGTAATACTTACCGCAGCCGTCGCAATACCAATATTCGATATTGCCCTCGGCATCCCTGGTCGGTGTCTTAGCATCAAAATACTTAAGGTCAGCGTGGCTGTTTGCGTTTATCTCGCCGTAAGCCTCTTGGCAGACCTCGCATATCGCCTTGTCCTTGCAGGTGGCGGTGCCGCCGGTGTGACCTGGAGCCTTGATGACGCCAAAGCCCTCTTTATATCCGCAGCGTCTGCACTCGTTGCCAGCCTCATGTCCGTCCTCGGTACAGGTAGGCTTCTGCTCCGGCTTTGCAGCCATATCATGACCGCCGTAATAGTCGGCACAGATGCTTGCCTTAACACCGGCAGTGCTCTGAGCAATCACTCCGGCCAATCCGGAAAATGATGGGTTCTTTTCATTGTCAAATGAGCAGCCGATAATACTGCTTCCGGCATCAAAGCCAATCAGACCGCCCACGGTATCGGTTATTTCGGTCGTGATTTTTCCTGCTGCATGGCACTTTTCCAGCTTGACCGAGCTGTCCCATGCGGTGCCAAGAAAGCCGCCGGTCTTGGGATCCCATCCGGTCACGTTACTCTTGACATCACCCATGGCAATACTGTTTGAAATGGTGACAGCGTTTTCTGTGTAGCCCGCAAAGCCGCCGAGGTTCCAGTCACCGGCTTCAACATTGCCGAATGCCGCACAGTGCTCCACGGTTGTGTTATAAAAGAGCAGTCCTGCAAATCCGCCGGTGCACCAGCCGTAACTGGTCACGTCGCCCGACGCGGTGCAGTCGGTAAGCTGCGATTCGAAAGCATTTCCCACAAAGCCGCCGCTGGTATTGTAGCCGCCAACCTTGACATCAGCGCTGCAATTTTCAAAATGCGTATAGCTTGCATCCCCCACAAGACCGCCGGCATTCTTGGTGGAATTGACCGTACCGGACACGGTACAGTTTTTGACTGATGCATATTCAACATTGTTGCCTATAACGGTAATACTGCCTATAAGCACACCTGCACCATAGTTATCGTCCTCATTATTGGGATTTCCGTCGCCCGTAAACACGGTGGCATTTTCCACAATAAGATTCTGAATAACGGGTTCGGTACCGACGGCACCGACACGTCCGAACAGACCGGAATTGCGGTTTTTGCCATGCTCGTCGCCCTCGCGTTCGTCAACATAAAGGCCTGTGATCTTTTTGTTGTTGCCGTCAAAATATCCCTGAAACGACTGTGCCGAGCCGCCGCCCGAGGCGTAGGTCTCATAGCCCAGCGGTGTCCATACATGACCGGAAAGGTCAATATCATCAGTCAGAATGAAATACTCACCGGTGTGGGTCTTGCTGCCTGCATTGACATCCTTGACAAGCAGTGCAAGCTGCTCCGCCGTGCCGATCTGATAGGGATCGTCCTTAGTACCGTTACCGCCGGCAAATGTGTCTGCGGCATATTCCGTCCAACGCCCCTGCGGCACGTTATCTGCCAAAGCAGCCATTGGCAGGCAGGTCACAATCATGCAGATGCTAAGCACAAAAGTGAATATCTTATGTTTTAGTTTCATTGATACAATACCTCCGTTTTGCCGTCTCATGCGGCTTGAACAAAAAACCTGTTTCCAACACAACAAACGGCTGAAGCCGGTAAAATTTTCCCTCTCCCTCTGCCAATACTAACCGTTTATTCTTCAAGAGTATATCATACACATTTGTTAAATTCAAGAGCTGCTTGTGTGAAATTTTCAAAAAAGACAGGACAGCCGAACAAAACGACTGCCCCGTTTTTCCGTTATCTCATGGAACGTTTTTTACGTTTATTTATAATCATAGTAACTGACATAACGCCGCCGCTGATAACAAACAGTGCTATCCACAGCATAACATTGCCGCTGCCGTCGGCAAACACGCTTGCCGGCACAAGGCAAAGCGCCATGCACAAGGTCAGCAGAATGCTCATTGCCCGTTTTTTCACCAAAACTACCTCTCGCCAGCCTAAGTATATCACATCGATATTCCGAAATCAGGGGCGGCACTGGAATTTTTAGGAAACAAAACAGCCGTCCAAAAGGACGGCTGCCCTATAATACCTTTTACTTTTTCCTCTTTGCAGACAGCATGTTCATAAGCACATAAATGCCTATAAGCAGCACGATTGCGGCGGTCATTATTATATACATGGCGCCGATGCCGACGCTTTTCCCGAAAAATTCAAGGCTGCAGTCAACGCTCTGCTTTATCGAATCGACCACCTCATCGGGGAACCCTGCCTTAGACATTTCGGCAAAAACACCCCTCATGAAATGATTGCGCAGCAGGCATGTACCGTATGTTCCGGGCAGGAAAGACATAACGTTTTTAAGTCCCGTACCGAAATTGGATATCGGCATATAAGCGCCGCATATAAAGCCATAGCCCGAGCTTACGATTGTACCCACCGCCGACGCCTGACCGTCGGTCGAAAGCGGAAAGTTTATGCATGACGACAGCGCCGTGCCAAACATCACCAACAGGAATATGTCGAGTATTATAAACAAAAGATCGGTCACGGTGATATACCAGCCGGTTGCCGCAAGGTAAAAAAAGCAGGCTCCTGCCGCAACAAGGCAGATTATAAGCGACGACATAATGGTCGCAACATAATATCCGAGCGCCATGGTACCGGACTTTAACGGTGCAACGGTAAGATCCCTTTTGGCACCGCTGACCTTATCGCGTATCATAAGCAGGTTGGAGCAGAAGGCAACGGTCACGCAGCTTACCGCAAGCAGCGACGACACAAGCTGACCGCCGACGCAGCCGTTTATAATGCTGTCGGATATGCTTGCTCCGGCGCTTTTTAATGCACCGCGGAATGAGTCGTCATAAATATTCTTTAAAAACGTGCTGTAGAGCACAAGCAGTATCAGAGGTGTAATAAGGGAAGAAATAAACATTCCCTTGTCCTTAAAATACAGCTTGACATTTCTTTTTACAAGGGCTGCAAGCGTTCTCAATTTTCAGCGCCCCCTTTAAGCTCCCTGCCGGTGACGGCAAGGAAAACATCGTCCATTTTCCCCTTTACTATTTCATAGTCCCTAAAGAGCTCCTGGTGCGACAGAATAAGCTCTGTCGCCTCGGCGGTGCTTCCCACGGACACCCTGTACGCTCCGCTTGTTTCGGTATACGAAAGGTTTAATGTCTTGACGCTGCTCTCATCCACACCGTAAAGTGTTATGAAATCGCCCGTATACTTGTTTTTAAGCTCAAGAGGTGTGCCTTCGGCAGCGATCATGCCGTGATCAAGAATGACAACATAATCCGCATCGGCTGCTTCCTCCATGTAATGGGTCGTAAGAAACACGGTCATGCCGTTTTCGCGGCGCAGTGTGCCTATGACCTGCCAGAGCAGACTGCGCGTCTGCGGATCAAGTCCCGTCGTCGGCTCGTCAAGGATGAGCACCGACGGGTCGTGCAGCAGCGCTCTGGCTATGTCGATTCTCCGTCTCTGTCCGCCCGACAGCTTACCGACCGTTCTGTTTTTAAGGTCGGCAAACCTGAGAAGCTCTGAGAGATAGTCGAACCTCTCCTTAAACTTTCTGCCGTATATGCCGTAAAGGGCGGCGCGGCTTTCAAGGTTTTCCTTTACGGTCAGATCCTTGTCAAGCACCGAGCTTTGGAACACAACGCCCAGACTGCGCCTGACCCTGTCGGGATCGCTGTCAAGCCCCGTACCGCATATTGAAACATGCCCGCTGTCTTTTTTAAGCTGTCCGCAGATAATATTTATAGTGGTTGATTTTCCGGCACCGTTAACACCCAAAAACGCAAACAGCTCGCCCTTTTTGACCTTAAAGCTGAGATCATGTACAGCCTTTATGTCACCGAAACTCTTGCAAAGTCCTTCAATCTCTATTACATTTTCCAAAGCTTACACCTCTTTTATCGGTTAAAGTCCGGCAAACGCTTTTGAACCGCCTTTTTTTATCCACAGGTAAAGAGGCAGTGACAGCAGAATTTCCGCAGCAGCGATAATACCTGTTGTCGCCGCAAAGCCAAGATGGCAGAATATCATAAGCAGGACACCGCCCACTCCTATAAGCGCCGCAAACAAAAATCCTATAAGCAGCGCAAAAATCACAGCCGCACTCTGCTTTACCGGCGTTATCTCACTTGTCCAGTTAAGACTGGGCAATTTCAGTCCCAAAAACAGCGAAGAAAGCGACAAAAAGCATATACACAGCAGAACGACAAGCAGCGACAGTAAAAATTCCACCGCCGAAAATCCGGCAGATACAAGCAGGCACAGCATACAGATAACAGCCGGCACACCGGTAAGTATTATCTGGAGCGACAGCTTGGCTTTAAGCACCTGCCACGGAGTCACCGGAAGCGACTGCAGCAGCCAGAGCGTCCTGCCCTCAAGCGAGACCGACGGTGCCGCCATATCGTTCATTGTGCACACGAAGCACACGACCGCGACAGGCAAAAACAGCGCTGCGTCCCTGCCGAGTCCCAAAGCGTATGCGAAAACCGACAATGTCGACTCTCCCTTGAATGCCATAAACACGCCGAACACCGGCAGCAGCAGGATACCGAGTCCACAGTTAAGCATATAGTTTGGACTGCCGGTAAAACGTGCAAGCTCCTTGCCTAAAAGCGCCGCACCGATCCCCGACCGCTTCATATCCTTTGATATATACTTTTTCTTTTTCTCCTTAGGGGTAGTGGTAGCTATCTTCATAAAGCTTGCGGACAGCAGCTTCCACATAAGTGCGAACAGCACCGCCACGAAGCCTGTCACGGCAAGCAGACTAAAGATATCGCCCGTGCCTGCGCTGCCCAGCATATATATAGGGTATGCCGAGCCCTTTATTTTTTCGCCGTATGCTGCAGCATTGGCAACGAGATCGCTTATAACGGTCTGTGCCTTAAAATAAACGAAATAATAAACTCCCATAAAAACGAGTGATGCGAACACCGCCGTAAAGCTTTTGTTTTTCAGCTTCAGGCTTATCTTTGCCACGACCCAGCCGAGTGCCGCCGACAGCGTCAGCACAAAGACCGAAATAAGGAAGCAGAGCAAAATGCCGCCTATTATCGCCATAGGTGCCGCTGACACGGTAATAAAATAAACTATGATCGCCGGAAGCATCACTATGCCGGAATACATAAGCCCCATAAGATAGACGCCGAGCAGACGCGCCACCATGATCTTTGACGGCGGTATCGGCATCGAAAGCAGAAGATCGTTGTCCTTTGCAAGGTACAGTCCCGAATATGTGTTAAACACACTGCCGAACGCGCCGAGCGCTATCGCTATGAGCGACATTATGGCAAAATACAGCCAGCCGGCACCGGCTTCAGCCAGCGGACGGCATATGGCATTCGCCAAAATTAAGAACATTCCTCCGAGTATACCCACCATAAGAACGACAAACAGCACTATGTACGCCGCGACAGCCGCCTTGGAACGCGCCTTGTTTTTCTTCTGGTCATACACATAAGAACGGAATATCTCGGTCATCTGCTTTTTAAGCAGCACCTTTATCATTGTTCTCCCTCCAGTTCAAGGAACACCCTTTCGAGCGATTCATCGCCCTTGACCTCATCCATTGTACCGGAGCGGATCAGCCTTCCGCCCTTGATAATGGCGACCTTGTCGCACAGCTTTTCCGCGACCTCAAGCACATGGGTCGAGAAAAATATCGCGCCGCCCCCATCGCAGACCGAGCGCATCATACCCTTCAGTATGTGCGCCGCCTTAGGGTCAAGTCCTACGAACGGTTCGTCCATGACGATAAGCCGCGGTGCGTGTATCCACGCGGCTATTATGGCGAGCTTTTGCTTCATACCGTGCGAATATGAGGCTATCGGCTGGGCAAGATCCGCCGTCAATTCAAAGTCGGAGGCATACTTTTCGATACGCTCACGTCTTTTATCCCCGTCCACGCCAAATATGTCGGCTATAAAATTAAGGTATTTTATGCCTGACATGAAATCGTAAAGATCCGGATTATCCGGGATATAGGCAATGTCCCTTTTGCAGGCTATCGGATCAGCCTTTATCGACCTGCCGTTTATATATATTTCTCCCTTGTCAAAAGAAAGAATACCGACAACCGATTTCAGCGTCGTTGTCTTTCCCGCGCCGTTGTGACCTATAAATCCGTATATCTCGCCGGGCAGAATGTGCAGCGACAGATCGTCTACCGCCTTTTTGTCACCGTATGTTTTCGTAAGATGTTCAATGTTCAGCATAACTTTTACCTTTCAGAATCAAATTATTTTACATCGATACCGCCGAAAACGCAGACCGCGTTTATATACAGCGTTTTGGCGCCCGCTATCTGCCGCCTCGCGGTCTTGTCCTCGGCTCCGCCCATAAAGGCGGCGGTGTTCAAAACAACATTTATATTGTCCGGCACCAAAATATCAATGCCGCCGAATATTGCCGTGGCATCAATACGGCAGTCATTTTCTATCACTGCGCCGCGAAGATCACACTTGGCGCCTCCGAATACCGCTGTGAGCGTAGTTCCTCCGAACACCTTCCCGGAATAATTAAGGTCTGATCCTGAAAAAATGGCTGTACCGCTGCCGTTCTTGACGTTTGCCGCCGCTATCGGTATATCGGCAAACTTTTTTGAGAAAATCGAAGTGATAAGTATTCTTATTCCTATTATTATAACAATTGCAGGTACAAGCAGCTTCCATATCATGGCTGTGTCTATAACGTCCTGCCGCCACAGCAGCAGAATAACGCCGACGCATATGCCGATAATGCTTCCGGTCTTGTCCCTGTCGGTTATAAGCCCTATAGTGCAGGGCACTATTATAAACAGTGTCCACCAGCCGTCGAACAACACAATACCGCTTATGACCCCTAAGACCTGCAATCCATAGATAACACCAACCGCTATGAGCACTATACCCCAGAGTATCCCTCTCGCCTTTTTCATAATGTCATACCTCTTTTAAAGCATTAATATATCGTTCAATATATATCGATTATTATTATACAATCGTTTTTGACGCCTGTCAATCCTTTGTTTTATTTTTCGGGGCATTTCCAGTCAAATATCAGTTCGGGTTCTTTGAAGGGCTGCTTGAAATATTTGTCGTTCAGCTCTTCCTCGCCGCGAAAATGCTTTATTACATTGACCAACTGCAATATATCCTCCGGTTTATGATAATGGAAGCCGTTGCGGAAATACCAGCAGATATTATCTTCGGCACCAAGGAATTTATAGACCTCTTTAGCTGCAACCGAGGTCTGCCAACTGCCTATGGGATTGCCCCACAAATCGCTTGCCGCCTCTGACACAAACAGCACCCTCGGCGCAACCAGTGCCTTTAAAAAGTGGCAGTCAAACGGAAGGTCGTTTTCTCTGTCCTTATACTCCTGCATACCGCTTCCTATCCAGCCGGGGTAATTGACCGCAAGGTCGGAAAGCTGCTCGCTTCTTCTTACCACTCCATCCTCGCACTCGGCTTTCATATGTATGCGGTAACAAGCGCATGAGCCGGCGTTTGTTTCGTTCGGATTTACTATAGCCGCCCTTTTATCAAGTACGCCCGCAAGCATGGCAGTCTTGGCACCCCTTGAATGTCCGGTAAATGCTATGCAGCTTTCATCTATAAGTCCGGTTGTAAGCAGAGCGTCCACGCAGCGCGAATAGCCCCACGCCCAAGCCGCCACAGAGCCGAAATCAAGATCAGGATATACATCAAATATCGGTCCGGTATGGGTAGGATCGGTCCGCTTATCATCTGCAAGCGAAGTGCGGTCAAATACGGCAAAGGCTATGCCGTTATCGAGCATCGCCGCTCTGTATTCCTCATTGAAGCAGTAATTAAAGCACATGTCTCCGCTGACTATGACCGGAAATTTATCGCCTGTTTTGGGCAAAAACAGTTTCATCATAAATGTAAGGGTCTTACCACGGGTGCCTGCGGTTATTCTGTAGGAATTGGCTCCTCCTTTGCCGCCGGCATAAGCGGTCTCCACCTTGAGCACTTCCGGCTCCGGCGGTATTTCGCCGTATTGGAGTTCGACTGCTGTTTTATAGATTTCCGCTCTGCGTTTTTCCCAGTCCTCTTTTGTCCTGACCCTGCCGCCGTCATTAAACAAAAACGGATCGGGCAGTTCCCCTAGGACATCATATTCGGTCACCCTGATGGTGTTTTCATTAATGTTCCACATAAAATTCGCCCTCCTTTTTAATATCTTAGCACATACATAATGTGTTTTCAATCAAATCTAAGCATAAAAGATACCGTTCCGTGTTAAATTTTCGCCGCCTTGGTTTTCGGAGGTTAAATTTTAGTTTATAGGTGAATAGCGTTCTTATAATTAATTGACAGACGTAGGGAACGACCTATGTGTCGTTCCTTAAAACCTAATGAAACCGCGCGGAACGACACTCAAGGCTCGTTCCCTACAAAAATTCAATTAGCCATTTGTTTTTTGTACACCTATAAACTAAAATTTAGCGTTATATAACATGGGAGTTAAAAACGGCAGGAGACAAGCCCCTGCCCTACGATGCAACAATCAGTTCTTGTATTTATTCAGGAACGACACTCAAGGCTCGTTCCCTACGTCTGTCAATATGTTAATTACACTGCTAAACTGAAATTCACCGCCGCGGCAGCACAAAAAATCGGCTGGGATGAACCCCTGCCGATTTTTCTGAATATCAACCTTTTATTGTAACATGATACCAACCGCCGCCGATACGCTTGACTGCGATTTTTTCGCCGTCATCCGGTGAATGTATCCATTTGGGTCTTTCATCAGGTGAAAAGGCAAGACAGTAATGGTTGTTTTCAATGCCGAACGATATGCGGCGTCCCTTTACCGATATGGTGTCAAAAACGGAATCTTTATATGTGAATCCGTTTTTACTGATATTGTCAAGCGATGATACTATATTGTCGGGCAGCTCGACATATTCTTTTGCATCAAGATCAAAAACGCGTATACTATTATGCCCCCTGCTCACAGAGAACAGTTTGTCCGGTCCGCCTTGATAATTATCAGGAAAATAGTCTTTAACGGTGTTAAAATCCTCGGCACATGCCTTGTAATCCGCATTGAATTGCCAGAGCGCTGTTTTATAGAACCAATACCTAAGTATAGGACGCTTTGCACACAAGGCGCACAAAACCACCGCAAAGACAACACATATCGAAATAATCAGACCTTTACGCTTCATAGCGTATGATCCCTTTTATCAACCGACATTCAAAACTGTATTTCTATTTCCGGATACCGGTTGAGTTTTCCTCTGAGGCTTTCAAGCGTTTCATCCCGATCTACGATTTCGGTGTATTTATCATATTCGAAATCTATACGCTCAAAGGAAAGCTTTTCAAGCCATGCGGCGCAGCCTTTGTTTACAAATCTTTCCCATTCGGAATAACGGAATCCGTTCTCATCCTGGTTGACATACACCGATATCATTGTTCTGTCATCGATCAAAAAATAACAGTACATCGTTTTGCCTCGTGCGTAGGCTATTATCGGATAGCCGTCTTTGGTCTTTCCATCGTTTGACAGCTCAATGTAATTTCTGTCCTTTAAGTCTTTATCCGATGCAAGCCAGTCCCAACCCAGCACCTCGACGGGATCCTCGCAGCCCGGACTTACCTGCTCCACTCTTATGTCCGCCGTCTTGGGCGTCCGCCTGTCACTTCTGTCGAATGTAACGCAGTAGCCTGCACTCCAAACATTAAACCCTGTTTCCTTAAGAGCGTCAATAACTATACCGTATTCAAAATCAACGACATCTTCATTTATAAGCTTATATTTTGCTTCCCTCTTTTTGATCTCTGCCGGCTTACCGTCAGACACAGGGAAATATGTGTGATCGGGAACGGCTTCCAATGCTCTAATTAGCTTCTTTGTATATTTGTCGACAGAGTAACTTGATTCCTCGCATTTTCCTGTAAGCACACCGGAACCGCAGACCCCTATCACCGAAGCATAATTTTCAAACGATGTGAAGTATAGCCATTGGTTATAATAATCCCTTTTGGACTTATGTACTTCTGTGTCGCTTTTGTTGCCGCCGCAGCCGACAAGGAATACCGCAATAAGCATAAATGCGGCAAGCTTTAAAGCAAGTTTATTCAAAAGGACTCCCCCTGTCTTGATCTTTAGCAGTTACGAGCCTAACATACCACATCGTAGCTAAAATCATACTTTCCGCGCAGATAATCGATCCGCATATTGCGGTCAACCACCCTTTTGTAGTCGCCGTAATTGAAATATATGCGGTCAAAGCTCAGGCGCTTGAACCAATCATTCAACGAAGTGTCAAGCCAGTTGAGCCGATCATTCCAGTGTTCCTCATCCGACGAGGTGATATTCAATTTGATATAGATGTTTTTTTCGATAAGAATATAAATGAAAAGACGTTTGAGCCTGGGCTGAATAATGATGACACAAGGATGTTTTCCGTCAGCCAGCTCTGCCTCCGGCAAATATAAATACTTGCTGACACCGTCCTGTTCGTCTGACTCGGCTGCACCGACAGCCATATCTACAAAAGTGTCCCACGAAACAGGATCGGACAAATAATTGTATTCCTCAGACACTTGATATAGTGATACCCAGACGCTGTTAAAATCGCTGTCCTTATTTTTATCAAAGGAAACTGCATAAGTAGCTTCCCATGCCAGTGGTCGCTGTATTTGAGTACCAAAGGACTTAATACAGAGACCGATTTTTGTTTTGTGAATCTGCCGTCACTCATAAGATGGGTGATCGTCATCCTGCTTTGGGGCACTTTTTTGCTGTCAAAGCAAGGATAATAGGTGTATTCCGGCGCAGCCTTTTTCGTCTCAAGGCTCAGCTCCGCCGTTTCGTTTGAAGAATAATCGCCCGATTCAAATTTCCCCAAAAGCACATCAGCACCCATTACGCCTACCCATTGACGCATAGTTTTCAAATGAATTGAAATCAACATGTGACTTATATTTCCCATATACATATTCCGGGACCTCGGGATTGACCTTAGCGATATTTTCCGTTGCGGATGTTTCACTTTTGCTGCCGCATGCCGAAAAATTCAGAATAAGCAAAAAACGATAAAAATACAATCAACGCTTTTTTCATTTTATCACCTTGCCGTCAGAATTCCAGCCTTTCAAAATCAAAGCCCGGAGAGGGAAATCCAGAGGGAATAATAGAGCCGTGGCCATAAGCACTTGTATAATCCTTCCACAAATACGGCGAATATTGGGGCTCAATGTCAACGCTGAAAATTGTGTCCTGTTTTTGGATATTAAAATCGATCTCAGCCACCGTGTTGTCGTCTATCTTTATAAAGTAGACCGGCACGCCGTCACCGTCTTCCTCATCCGCAATATGAACGTTGGTATGGGAACACAGATATTCATAGGTTTTGCCGTCGATCTCATATGCGTCATAAAAAAGCAATGAGGAACTCTTATCATTGGAGTTTATTCTTACACTGCGCAGGTTATCCTTATCTGATACCATTTTCAAATAGCAATCATTCCAGATATCAAAATCCGGCGTATAGGTCAGCCTGAAATACACAAGCGACTCATACGGTTCCCTTTGCGTTTTGGAGGTGTAAGGAAATTTTACTATACACTCCATTGTAGCATACAGGCTGTGACTGCCGACGACCGATCCACAGGTGTCAAAGTCGTTAATCTGCAGCAATACGTTCAGTCCTTCATCGATCTCATACGCCTCAAGCGACTCACCGTTATACTTCGGAAAATATAAGTGCTCCTTCAAAAAGCTTTCCATCGTTTTTCGCCGCGCACCTGCAACAGCTGAATTACTGATAATATCATTTACATCACCGCGTGCAGACAAATAACCATAGTATTTATGATCCGGGCTTGTGTCATTTTTGAAATCGTACTGATATTCATAATACCCCGGTGCTTTTCCGATAATCTCATCTGTGCCTTTGGCGGCAAGCGCGTTTTTAAACTCCTGAAAATTCTGATACCAGTAGAGCGGTCGGTATTTCGGCTCTTGGATCGGCGGCATATAATCTCCCGAAGAAGCGCTTGACGAACCGTCCTGTGAAGCGGCTGACTGTGATGCTTCATTTTGTGCGCCGCAGCCGACAAGGAATACCGCAATAAGCATGAATGCAGCAAGCTTTAAAGCAAGTTTGTTCAAAAGGACACCCCCTGTCAAAGCAGACATTATAAGCGGCTTATCAACTAACATACTACTTCGGGATACCAATTGAGCTTTCCTCGGAAACTCTCAAGCGTTTCATCCCGATCTACGATTTCTGTGTATTTATCATATTCGAAATCTATACGCTCAAAAGAAAGCCTCTCAAGCCATTCGGTATTGTATTTTTCCAAAAATTCATCCCATGTAGGATGGTCATATCCGTTCATCGTTTTACTGACACAAATTGACACCATTATTCTGCCCTCAATCAGCAAGTGACAATAAACATTTCCATTTGCCGTATACATTATAATTTGACAGGAATTCTCTGCTTCTTCGTCGCTTAGGGGGTTATCGTAATATTTGCTGGTAATCTTTTTGGCTGATTGAGCAAACCTATCCCAACCAAGTGCTTTTTCAGGCTCGTCGCAACTCAAACTTACTTGTTTTACCTCAACATCCGCTGTCTTAGGCGCCCATTTATCAGTTCTGTCAAATGTAACCTTATATGACGCTTTCCAAATATCAGATGAACCGTTGCCGATGGCATCGATCATTATGCCGTATTCAAAACCAACGACCTCGAAATTTATAAGCTCATATTTTGCTTCCTGCATTTTAATCTCTGCCGGCTTGCCGTCAAACACAGGGTAATATGTGTGATCGGGTACAGTGTCCCGTGCCATTTTTAATTTTTTTACAAGTTTGTTCAGGGTATAGCTTGATTCATCGCATTTTCCTGTAAGTACACCGGAACCGCAGACTCCTACCACCGAAGCATAATTTTCAAACGATGTGAAGTATAGCCATTGGTTATAATAATCATTTTGTGACTTATGTACTTTTGTGTCGGTTTTGTTGCCGCACGCCGAAAAATTCACAATGAGCAAAAACGATAAAAATACGATCAAAGCTTTTTTCATTTTATCACCTTGCCGTCGGCAAACTGCCTGAATTAGATAATACGCGTCGTTTACAGCCATCACACAGGAATTTTCCTGAATTGATCAATCCTGGGTTGTTCATTATACAGTCTTCACTATAACCTCTTCCCGGATGACAAGTTATGCAACCATCATTGGCACAGGTGTTTCCTTCTTTTATGATGTTTCGGGCATCTTCATGATAATGGTCTTCTGTACCAAATCTGTGACATAATTCGTGATAAAACAATGCATTATAACCCAATGTGTAATCATCATCCGGATCAAATCTGTTAATAAGCAGCACTTCGTTTCCCGTGATGGTACCAAAACTTCTGTTATAATTGACTTCAACATCATAAAACGAATCATCGTACGGAGCCATTCTATAAGCCGTCCACAAAAAGCCAATTCCACTGTAATTCTCGATACTATGAATATATTCTTGAAACTTATCGGCAATAATTTTTGATGGTACTACATATGAGTCAAGGTTTTCTTTTCCTGTTGGATTAACAATTCTATCAAGATATGACTCGTAATATTCTATATTAATATCCATTTCAATGCTAAGCTCGTTTCTGACCCTTGTGGCAAATCTTTTGTTGCGTTCCCTTATGAACTGTTCTGCTTGCTCTCTGGTCATACCATAATACATGTAGAAACCTTTATCATAATAATTATTGACCTTTATTATTGTGTAGGCGCGCACAGTAAAGACGTTTAAATTCTGCAAGCTGGCTTTGTGTACAGGCTGGACGGTATAAAGCCCTATGTTAGAACTCGAAAAATTACTTGTTGAACTATTAAAAATCAGTTTATTATCATCACACAAATATCTGAAATCATCTATATCACACCATAAAAAGCGGACATTAGGATGTCGAACCGATATTTTCTCTGATGACTCGCCTAATAAAAATTCCAACTGTTTAAAGTATACAGATATATTTACTTCCCTATAATAGTAATCCGCCGTATTTCCATACTCCGACGTACTTACTATACGCCAGGTCTGAGCCTTACGGGCTTGAGAGTATATGTCACCTTGCATTTCTCTGGTTGTAAGTGATCCATACGGACCGCCCGTTAAATATCTTGCATTGAATCTGCTCCTTAAAAGGCATCCTCCGGATATGGTCATATCCCAGATACATCTGTCCGGTGTTGACGAAGGATCTGATACCCTTACAAACTCGACCCCGATATTATTGACGTCATTTGAAACAGCCAGATAAAGCTCGGGATCGCTTTTTGATCTTATCAGATAGCCGCCGTTTCTGTTTATAAGGTCCCATTTTATAGTCGTCGAAAGATCGGCAAGCAAGCCCGATCTTCCTTCGGGCGCACCGCCATTGTTGCGTAAATATTTGCCGTATTCGGTGTTGTTGATATAGTATTCTCCCTCATCCAAAGGCTGATATGAATAATTCCCAAAATACATCGGGCTGTGCGTTATGACATATTCAACGCCGTTGTCGCTTCTCTGATCGTTGTTCTGATCCAAAAACGCCTTTGCGACTACCTTGTAATATCCCGGCGGATACTGCGACCAGTCTATCGGCACAAAAAATCCGTAATTTCCGCCGCCGTTGCGATCCTTATAGTTGAAATAGCCCTTTAAATTTACGTCCAGGCGCTGCTTATCCGCCTTTGAGTAAAGGCAGATCTGTCCTACGCTGCTGTCACTTAAATTGTCAATATACACCTTTACACCAAGGTTTTTATCCGGCTCGTCAAAGCACCACACCCAACCGGAAGCGCAGCTGATGTCGACAACATCGAGCCATCCGAACGGTGCAGAGGTGTATGTTTCGGTCTCCGAATAATTTATCCACATAGAGGGCTGATACATGGTGTAATCAAACGAAGCAAAGGCTTTATAAAGATCTTCCGAGCCGTTTTCGACCGTATCCGGAGCCTTAAGCAGCAAGCCCTGATCGAGCGTAAAATGCTCGTTCATCATCCAGAACTTAACTGCATTTGTGATGTCAAAGCCGTATCTTTGATACGGAGTGTCAACATCCCTTGCCGACATATAGTGCGCGTAGCTGTCAAAATTACCCGATGAGATCCTTGTAGAGGTGTCGTCCCAGTCGCTGCCGCTGTACATATATGTCATGACGTTCATAGGTGTGAAATCAAGACTGTCGTTTCCAATCAGAATGTTCGTCATGTATACCGACGCGGCATTGACATGGCGCGTTGAGGGGATATCGCCCAGTCGCCCCTCGCGTATTCTCATGATAACGCGCGATTTCACGCCGTCTCTTTTGCCGATATAAAGTATATTGCCGGTGCCGTCCATCGTGTTGTCCGAATTTATGGTCGCATCGTCAAACGCAATGGCTCCGTATGTATTATATGATATTTCTATCATGGGGTCGATGCGGATGGGGTAAACGGTCTTTTCATCCCTTAAATACTGGTCGTCGACATGCACCGTTATTGTGTACTGCTCGCACGGCACAACTGTCTCATGCGTCATGCGGCTCACGGTGTTGTTTTTTCCGTCGGCGGTGAAGATGATTATATCGCCGATACTGCCCCATTTTTCGCCGTTTTCATCGGCAAGATAGTAAGAACTGTCTGAATTTTTGAGTTCGAGACCGCCCGTATAGAGCGTGAACTCATACTCGGTCCTTCCGGTATATTCACGCACTACTATATTTTCCTTGACGCCTGTGTAGGTCAGGGAATAATCGATGGTGGTCTTATCGTCGTAAACATAGCTTACATTATATTCATCCTGCTGTGAAACAGCCGAGAAAATGCCGTTCGGGACAAGCCGCACCGAACCGCCGTTTCCCGAGACCGAAATGCCGTAGGCTATATTTTCGGGGAATGAGACCTGAGTATTGCCCTTTTCGGTCCTGTAACCGCCGGTACCGTCGGCAACTATTTTCAGCGACACGTCCGAAATTTTGCCGTTTTCGTCCGCGACCTTTACGGGATAGGCAAAGCTGTACTGAGTAAATGAGCCGTCGGCATTTTCATAGATCACCTTGCCAAGGTCATTGCCCTCTTTTTCACGGGCGCGGCCTATATGCCCTTGTTTATATATATTCTCCTTGCCGACCGCCACGGTCACGTCAGAGCTTTTGGAGACCATAAGCGACCTGAAAGCCGACAATACCTCCGTGTTTTCCGCCGCGCTTTCATTCGCCGAATACAGCTGCTCCAGGTACGCTTCGTACTCCTCCATGCTGACTGCGCCGGCAGCCACATCGTCAAGCGTGTACCTCATTTCAACAGCTGTACCGTCGCCGGAAGCCGCAAGAGCCGAAGACAGCGCCTCTCCCGACAGGCAGGACAGTAATGCCGCAACAGAAAGTAATACCGCCATTAATTTTCTGAATTTGTTTTTCATGCTCTTTTCCACCAAAATTTTGCTTATTGGAAATGCTTACAAATACATCTTACACTTTATTTAACAAAAAGTCAATTAAAACGCAATACAGGAGCCGTTTTTGTTAAATATGCACAACGCGGTGGAGTCTTTATTGACGTATCAATATAATGATCAAAAACCTATTGACATTGTCGGAAAATGTGATAAAATGAAAGCAGTTGAACAGAGAAGGGTGCTGGAAATTCATCCGGCTGAGATTGGACGTGTTTCGTCCTGACCGTTTACCTGATTCGGGTAATGCCGACGTAGGGATCATACCTGTAATGAAAAATCAAAGGATCCTTCGGTGTGCCGAGGGATCCTTTCTTTTGCATGCTTTTCTGCGAGACAAAAAATCATCGGAGGAAACATATATGAAAAAATTCAACACTGAACGTCTGGTCGTCAGCGCCGTACTGATCGCGCTCGCGACCGTCCTCTCGCTTTTCCAGCCACTGAGGCTGCCGGCAGGCGGAGGCATTACCATACTCAGCATGCTGCCCATCGTGCTCATCTCCTACCGCTACGGCATGGCATGGGGCGCCGCCTCGGCGTTCATATTTTCACTTTTGCAGATGCTGACCGGCTTTGACACCGTAAGCGCGCTGTTTTTGCCGGGCGACAATCAGCAGGTCTGGTGGAGGGCGCTGCTCATCTGCCTTATCGACTATGTATTTGCCTACACTGCTCTTTGCCTCGGAGGACTGTTCCGCAAGAACGGCAACCCGTCTGTGGCGCTCTGCTTAGGCTCGGTCGTGGCGCTGTCGGCAAGATATCTGTTCCACATCATTTCGGGCGCCATATTCTACGGCGCTTGGGCTGAGTGGTGGTTCACCGATGTTTTCGGCGGTGAATTCGGCGCCGGCATCCTTTCGCAGTATTCCGGCTTCGGTCTGGCACTGCTGTATTCCATATTCTATAACGGACTTTACATGATACCCGAAATAATCATAACCGCCGTCGGAGCGTTTATCGTCGGCAAGATCCCGGTCGTGACCGGTAAAAAGGCTGCAAAGGCCGCCTGAAAAGATATAATGCTTACAAGTGCCGGTTCTCTCTCCTAATACCGGCTGATCTGTGGCAGAGTTTACTTAAAAAGTAAACCATCGTGCCATACCTCCCTCTATATGACCGTCTCTGCTTATGCCGCTTGCAGGGGCGGTCGATTTTATTTGTCACGGCACGGAATAAACATACCGGCGCAGCGTTTATATATTATTAATGTAGACAACGGGGGCTTTGTGTGATAAAATAACTCACGGGCGTGTATACGCCTCAGTCAAACAGAAAAGGGGTATTTATATGGGTCTTATAAAAGCCGGCGTAGGCGCTTTGGGCGGCACTCTTGCCGATCAGTGGAAGGAATTTTTCTATTGCGAGGCGCTCGATGTCGATGTGCTTGCCACAAAGGGCAGCAAGCGCATAACCGGACGTTCGTCCAACACCAAAGGCAACGATAATATAATTTCAAACGGTTCGGGCATCGCCGTCGCCGACGGTCAGTGCATGATGATAGTCGAACAGGGACGCATCGTGGAATTTTCCGCCGAGCCGGGCGAATACACCTTTGACAGCTCGACCGAGCCGTCGGTCTTTGCCGGCAAATTCGGTCCCAGCCTGCTCGAGTCGATAAAAACGGTGGGCAGACGCTTTACATACGGCGGCGATACCGGCAAGGATCAGCGCGTCTATTATTTCAATACAAAGGAACTGGTCGACAACCGCTTCGGCTCAGCCAATCCGATACCTTTCCGCATTGTTGACCGCAACATCGGTCTTGATATGGACGTTTCGGTGCGCTGCAACGGCGTTTATTCGTATAAAATAAGCGATCCGGTGCTGTTCTACACCAACGTCTGCGGAAACGTTGAAAGCGAATACCGCCGCGAGCAGCTTGATTCACAGCTCAAGACCGAGTTTATAAGCGCATTGCAGCCGGCATTTGCGAAAATATCCGAGACCGGCATACGCCCCAGTGCACTTCCCGGCCACGCCGAGGAGCTGTGCGAGCTTATGAACGAATTGCTCACAAAGAAATGGTCAGAGCTTCGCGGAATTTCGGTCGTGTCGATAGCCATGAATCCCATCACCCTTTCGGACGAGGACGCCGAGGCTATCAAGAACGCACAGCGCACCGCTATCATGCGCGATCCTTCAATGGCTGCCGCAACGCTTACCGGCGCGCAGGCTGAGGCAATGAAGGCTGCCGCGTCCAATCCCAACGGCGCTATGAACGCCTTTATGGGATATTCAATGGCGCAGAACGCCGGAGGAATAAACGCAGGCGAGCTTTACAAAATGGCAGGCAGTGCCGCTGCGGCAAACGCGGCGAACCCGGCAGATGCCAACACCTGGAAATGTGAATGCGGTGCCGAAAACACAGGCAACTTCTGCCAGAGCTGCGGCAAGCCCCGTGAAAACGGCTGGAAGTGCGAGTGCGGAGCAATAAACAAGGGCAGATTCTGCCCGAACTGCGGAAAACCGAAGCCGGCAGGAGAGCCGCTTTACCGCTGCGACAAATGCGGATGGGAGCCGGAAGACCCCAAGAATCCGCCGAAATTCTGCCCCAACTGCGGCGACCCGTTCGGCAGTGAAGACATAATCAAATAAACAAGCGAGGTTGGAGCAGATGCCCGAGGTCATAGAATATAAATGCCCGTGCTGCGGCGGAGCGGTCAGCTTCAACGCAGCCGGACAAAATCTGAAGTGCCCTTATTGCGACACTGAATTTGATATAGATGCCCTCGATAAATTCGAGAAAGCGACCGAAGCCGGTGCCAAAGACGATAACGCCGACGGCGACAGCTTTGAGGGCGCGGCGGAGCGGCTTGACGAAAACGGCATGACTGTCTACATATGCGAGTCGTGCGGCGGCGAGATAGTCACCGCAGACACCACCGCTGCCACGAGCTGTCCGTTCTGCGGAAACCCGACCGTTATTCCCGGCAGGCTGTCGGGGGACTTAAAGCCGGATCTCGTGATACCCTTCAAACTTGATAAAGCAGCTGCGGTATCGGGGCTTGGCGGTCATTTGAAGGGGAAACGGCTTTTGCCCAAGGTCTTTAAGACCGCAAACCACATAAAAGAGGTCAAGGGCATATATGTGCCGTTTTGGCTGTTCGACTCCGACGCGGATTTTGACCTGCTCTATAAAGCGACCAGGGTCAGGATGTGGAGCGACAGCCGATATGACTATACCGAAACAAAATTCTATTCGGTCACGCGCGTAGGTGCCGTGTCGTTTGACAAGGTCCCTGCCGACGGCTCGGCTAACATGCCGGACGATCTTATGGAGTCACTCGAGCCTTACGACAACAGCGCTACGGTCGATTTCAGCACGGCTTACCTGTCGGGCTTTCTTGCCGACCGGTATGACGTGACAAGTGAGCAGTGCAGCGCGAGGGTCGGCGGACGTATGCGCGCCACTGCCGAGCAGATGGCTTATTCGTCGGTCATGGGGTACAACACCGTCACCAAGGCAGGCGGCACGGTAAACCTCAAAAACGGCAAGGTGAGGTATGCACTTTACCCTGTGTGGATACTGAATACCGAGTGGAAGGGTCAGAAATATACCTTTGCCATGAATGGTCAGACCGGAAAATTCGTCGGCGATCTGCCGGTCGATAAAGGTCTTTTCTGGAGATGGTTTTTAGGACTGTTCGCCTCGGTCAGCGCAGCGCTACTTTTGCTTGCCTGCCTGTTCTTCTATCTGCTTTAAGGGGGGTACTGCGCTTTGAAACGGATAATATCAGCGATCATTTTCTCCCTTATTGTTTTTGCGGCGGCGTTTACCCCGGCGTCGGCACACGGCGCACGGCTGCTTGACGGTGCAGGTCTGCTTGATGAGTACAGCGCGGAAGCGGTCACCGAAGCGCTCGACCGTATGAGCGGGCAGCTCAAAATGGAGCTTGTGATAGTAACCACCGACTCGACGGACGGCAGGGAGCCGCGCGACTACGCCGCCGATATCTATGATTACGGTGACTACGGATACAACACCACCAACGACGGAATAGTTCTGCTTATAGTCATGGACGACCGGTATGTCGGCATGACCTCGACCGGAAAGGGAAGAAGCGTTTATACAGCTTCGGTCCAGAACGATATGCGCGATATCATAACCCCTTACCTGAGTGACGGGGACTATGAAAGGGCTTTTCTTCTGTTCTGCGAGCTTTGCTCCAACGCAAAGGATGCTTACGACCGCGGCGAGAGCTACGATGTAAGCAACTATGATTATTCCGAAAAAATGCCGCTGTCGGTGCTTATCATAGCATCAATAATCATCGGACTTATAGTAGCGCTCATAGCGGTGCTTGTCATGCGCTCGAAGATGAAGAGCGTCAAAAGCCGCAACGAGGCTTCCGACTATGTACGACCGGACAGCTTCAGCTCTGCAGGCAACGAGATATTCCTTTACAGGACCGTTGACCGGCGCGAAAAGCCGCAGGACAACGGCGGCAGCAGCGGCGGTTCGCACACCGGTTCTTCCGGCGTGGGACACACCTCGACCGGCGGACATTTTTAGGTAATAAGCAAAGGTAAATAGCAAATAGTGATCTGTCCGCCCGGCGGATAAGCAGATCATGAAGTGTCCGGAACAATTCAGGCCAGGCAGTATGATAAATGTATGAATGTGCGGCAGGAGCAAAAGCTCCTGCCGCTGTTTTTATAACAAATCATTTTTAAATATAGGTTATATGTACGATTTAATTCATTGACGGACCGAGCCGAACGTGCCAAACAATTTTTTGTTTTCTCATATCGCTAAACTAAAATTTATCCAACACCCGTAATTTCAATGCCTGAAATGTCCGAGGGTGGTTGGCGACTGATCCTTAAACCCTTTGAAATCATTCATGAGCGCCGCTCTAACCACCGCTTTGCTGCCGTACCGGTCGCGAATTTTGTCGACGCTGCGCTCCAATATGTCTTCTTTGATTATCTTTTCCCTGTCATCGAAAAACGACAGCTGACATTCCGGTGCATACGGCTGCAGTTTTATTGCGCGTATACCTATGGAACGCAGCGGCTCGCCGTCCCAGTTTTTCCTTAATAGACGCATGCCCTCTATCGCCAGATATTTCGACGACTGCACCGGGTCGCTCGACACCGCCATAAACTCCTTGACCGTAAGATCGCTGTGGCGTATATGCAAACATATCCCGTGTGCCTCCATGTTTTCTTTCCGCAGTTCCCTTGCAACGGTTTCGGAAAGGCTGAGCAGTATCCTCTTTACATCGCCAAAACTGCACAGATCCTTAGGACAGGTGGTTGATCTTCCGATGCTTTGCGGAACAAATTTATGGCTGCTCTCCAGAACGGGCGAATTCTCTCTGCCATTGGCATAATGCCAGAGCTGCTCACCGGTTTTGCCCAGCTTCATTTTAAGCACTCCCACATCGGTATTTGCAAGATCTCCTACCGTAAATATTGCAAGCTCGCGCAGCTTTTTTTCGGTCGATCTGCCGACACCAAGCAGACATGATGCATCAAGCCCCCACACGACCTCTTTAAAGCTGTCATACGGAATGACGCTTACCGCATCCGGCTTTTTGAGGTCTGAGCCCAATTTTGCAAATATTTTGTTGAAGCTGACCCCGACCGATATGGTCAGTCCGGTCTCCGTTTTTACATCGTTTCTTATCTTTTCGGCTATTTCATATTCACTGCCGAAAAGACGGCGGCTGCCGGTAACGTCGAGCCAGCACTCGTCTATGCCGAAAGGCTCAACCGTGTCCGTATATCTGTAATAGATTTCATTTACGCGCTTCGAAAATTCGGAATATACGCCGTGTCTGGGCGGAACAATGCGCAGATCGGGACATTTTTTTCGTGCCTGCCAAAGCGTTTCAGCCGTTTTGACACCGTATTTTTTCGCTATCTCGTTTTTTGCAAGAATTATGCCGTGCCGTTTGCTTTCGTCCCCTCCGACAGCCATCGGAACATCTTTCAGGCTCGGATCAAACGTCATTTCGACGGACGCAAAAAAGCAGTTGCAGTCGCAATGAAGAATTATCCTATCGTTTTCGGTCTTCATTTCTTTTCAACCTTCTTACGAAGAAAACCCACGAGAGAAAATACAAGAAATACCGCAAGGTCGGCAATAACTATGCTTGCGCCCGTCGGCAGATCGAAACAGGCAAGTATAAAGCCCGCAAGGAAACAAAGAACGGAGATTATCGCCGAACTTATCACAACGCCGCGATAACTCTTGAACACGCGCATTGATGATATTGCGGGGAAAACTATCAGCCCCGAAATCAGGAGCGTGCCCATAAGACGCATTCCGACAACTATCGTAATCGCGGAAAGCAAAGCGATAAGGACATTATACGCCCCCGCGCGCACACCGTTTGCTCGGGCGGAACTCTCGTCAAACGTAACCGCAAATATTCTGTTGTAAAAAATCAGATAAAGCGCAAGAACAACAGCGCTCAGCGCGATGCTGACATACATATCGTTTTTGCCGACCGCGACTATTGAGCCGAACAAATAACTGTCAACCGCTCTGTTTGTGCCTGAAATATGTGCGGCAATGAGACCTACTGCAACGGCGCTTGAAGAAATAAGAGCAATCACGCTGTCGCCTTTCAGTTTGCTGTTCTCACTCAAACGCAGAAGCAGAAACGCGGTCAGTATCATAACGGGAACGGCAACCCAGAGCGGGGCGAGGTTCAGAACCGCGGCAAC
>UQDO01000031.1 GCA_900539855.1 uncultured Oscillospiraceae bacterium | reverse complement strand
ATATTTGGAAGTTAACTTCTCTTTTTATTGGGTCACATCATTTTAACACATACAGCTTTTTACCGTTTTATGCTATGTTTTTGTTGATATTTAAAGGTAAAAACAGTATAATATTTATGAATATGCATAAGAAAGGGTAATGACATATGGATTGCAAGCAATTCTTTCAGAAGCTGCACGGCAAAAAGATCGCCATGTGCGGCATAGGCGTCAGCAATACACCTCTTATTTATAAATTTCTGGATCGCGGTGCGCGTGTTTTTGCGTGCGACCGCCGCACAAGGGAGCAGATAGGTCCCTTAGCCGATCAACTTGAGGCAAGGGGAGCAGAGCTTCGCCTCGGCGAAGGATACCTCAATGACCTTGAGGTCGATATGATATTCCGCACTCCGGGTATGCATTTCAATCTGCCCGAGCTTGAAAAGGCGAGGGACAACGGCATCGCCGTGACAAGCGAGATGGAAGTGTTCTTTGATCTGTGCCCGGCAACGATTTTTGCGGTGACCGGCTCTGACGGAAAAACAACGACCACCACGCTTATAGCCGAAATGCTGCGCGCAGAGGGCAAAAACGTGTATGTCGGAGGCAATATCGGCACGCCGCTGCTGCCTGAGATAGAAAATATAAAGCCGGAAGATTTTGTAGTCGTCGAGCTTTCGTCGTTCCAGCTTATATCGATGAGAAAGGGTCCTGACGTTGCGGTCGTTACCAATGTTGCGCCCAATCATCTTGATGTTCATAAAAGCATGGACGAATATATAGGCGCAAAGAAAAACATACTGCTTCATCAGAATGCATTCTCGAGGACGGTACTAAACCTTGACAATGAGATAACAGCAGGCTTCGGCAGCAGTGTCAGAGGTCAGAAAATGTTCTTCTCAATGAAGCGTGCCGTGAAAAACGGTGCATGGCTGGGTTCTGACGGATACCTCAACCTTTCATACCGTGGACTTTCGGTGCCGCTGCTGCACAGGGACGACATAACGATACTCGGCGATCACAACGTCGAGAATTACCTTGCGGCGATATCTGCGGTGTGGGGATATGTCGGAGCGGACAGCATACGCCGCGTTGCGCACGAGTTCAAGGGTGTTGAGCACCGCATCGAGTTTGTCCGCGAAATAGACGGCGTGAAATACTACAACGACTCCATAGCGTCAAGCCCGACAAGGACTATAGCCGGACTGAAGGCACTGCCGGGCAGTGTCATACTGCTTGCGGGCGGTTATGACAAACACATACCCTTTGAGCCGATGACGCCCTACATTGTAGACAAGGTCAAACTGCTTCTGCTCGCAGGTCCGACTTCGGATAAAATAGAGGCTGCCGTAAAGGCTGACCCAAACTACACAAAGGGTCATCCGCAGATAATAAAGGTCAACAATTTTGACGAGGCGGTCAAGGTGGCACACGAAATGGCTGTGCCCGGTGATACGGTGACCTTAAGCCCTGCCTGCGCCAGCTTTGACGCATACCCGAATTTTGTGGTAAGAGGCAGACATTACAAAGAGCTTGTGAACAAGCTGTAAGGAGCTTTTTTATGACAGATATGTTAAAAGAGCTTTGCAGCGCCGATTCATTCGCAGGTATCGACGACGCGGCAAAGGTAGCGGAAAAATATCTTTCAAAATATGCAAATGTGAGCAGACATGGTGGCAGTGTCATCGCTGTAACGGGTCGTGACGAAACAAAAAAGACCGTCATGCTCGAAGCGCACATTGACCAGATAGGCATGGCGGTCACATCGGTCGAAAACGGCTTTGCGGCTGTAGCGCCGATAGGCGGCATAGACGTCCGCATGCTGCCGGCAATGAGGGTAAAAATATACGGCAAGCGTACATTGGACGGTGTGTTTTGCAGTATGCCGCCGCATTTAAAGGACAGTTCTGACAGTGTGCCGGATTTTGACTCGCTTTATATTGACACAGGGCTCGGCAAGGCAGCCGATGAGCTGATATCGGTCGGCGACCGCGTTGCGTTCGACGACGGATTCAGAAAGCTTCACGGCTCAAGGGCCACTGCAAGATCGCTTGACGATCGCGCAGGCTGCGCGGCGGTAATACGTGCAGCCGGGCTTCTGCACGGCAAGAAGCTGCCGGTGAATGTGGTCTTTCTTTTGAGCGATAAAGAGGAAATAGGCGGTATGGGTGCTAAAACGGCGACCTTTTCAATAGATCCGGATATTGCTGTGGCAGTTGATGTGAGCTTCGGCGATCAGCCGGGAATAGAAAAGGAAAAGACAGGAACTTTGGGCGAGGGCGCTATGCTCGGTATTTCACCGATATTGTCGCATAAGGTGACCGCAGCGCTCAAAAGGTCTGCCGAAAATGCAGGGGTCAGCCTGCAAACCGAGGTTATGGGCGGAAAAACATCGACCGACGCCGACTGCATAGCCCTGTCAAGGTCGGGCGTTGCCTGCGGACTTCTGTCTATTCCTCTGAGGAACATGCATACGCCGGTCGAGATAGTTGATACAGATGATATCGAGGCTGCAGCCCGTATCATGGCTGATTTTGTTATGACGGGATGTGAGTTTTAAGATGTTTGATTGTTTATATGAGCTTTGCGCCCTGAACGGCATTTCGGGGCGTGAGGAAACGGTAAGACGGTATATTGAAGAAAATATCAGGGGTAAAGCCGAGATAAAGGTGGATGCGCTCGGTAATCTGATAGCTTTTGTGAAGGGCAAAAAACGGGCAAAGCATAAGGTGATGCTCGACGCCCATATGGACGAGGTCGGACTGATAATAACAAATATATGTGACGACGGTTCTCTGAAATTTGCCACCGTCGGCGGCATCGAGACGCCGGTGCTCATGGCACGGACGGTGGTGATCGGCGACAAGGTGACCGGAGTTATCAGTACTAAACCGATACACCTTGTGTCAAAGGATGAGGCGAAAAAGCTGCCGGAAAAGGACTCGCTTTATATTGATATAGGCGCTGCTTCAAAGACAGAGGCGGAAACTCTGGTCTCGGTGGGAGACGTGGCGGCTTTCCAGCCCGACCGAATATGCGAAGGCGACACGGTCGTTACCAAGGCGCTCGACGACCGCGCAGGCTGTGCGGCGTTAATTGATATTATAAACAGCGAACCGGAATATGATTTTTACGCCTCCTTCAGCGTGCTTGAGGAGGTCGGCGCCGGAGCGAGGGCTGCGGCTTACGGAATAGACCCGGAGTATGCCATTGTGCTCGAATCGACGACCGCGGCTGATCTTCGCGGTGTGCCATCTGAAAAGCAGGTCTGCAAAAAGACGGAGGGCGCTGTTATTTCGTTTATGGATCACGGCACGCTTTACGACCACGACCTGTTCAATGCTACGCTTAAAGCGGCAAAGGAAAACGGCATACCCTGTCAGGTGAAAAGTGCTGTGGCAGGCGGAAACAATGCCGCAGGAATACACACAACAAGAGCCGGGGTAAAAACCATTGCAATATCGGTGCCGTGCAGATATATCCATTCTCCGTCATCGGCTGCCGATAAAAACGACATATTGGCGGTAAGGGATCTGGCACGGGTAATGCTATCAAAAATGGCGTCGGGCGAGCTCGAATGATAGAAAAGCTGACCGATATGCAGTGTCTGTCCGATCTGCCCGACAGTGCTGCGGCGGCGAGAATAAAAGCGGTCGCAGCCGCTTACGGCGATGGAGCCTTTGTTTACTGCCAACGGATAAACGGCGGCATAACGGTGGTGATGGGCGGCATGTCGCCTGCCTTCCTTTCGGTATGTTTATTAAAAGAAGCCGATATACCGGAGCTTGTCTCATTTTTCAGGATGTTCGGGACAGAGGTCTTTTGCGGCGAAGCCGACGCGGCTGATTTAGGCAGTGAAAATGCGAGATTTGATGAGCTTATGCTGTATAGCGGCAGCTTTTTATTGCCGCAGCCGTCGCACGGGAAAATATATGACCTTTACGCCGCTTTGCAAAAAGGCTCCGACGGGGATATAGAGCTGCCAAAGCAGGATCTTTTTTATACCGACATGTGCATAAGATACAATCACGGTGCTGCGGAGTATGCGCTGCTTCCGGATGCGGCGGCGGTATGCGGATTTATGACCGATAAAGTATCGCTTATCACCGGTGTCGCGGTCGACTGCGGTTCACGCCGGAAAGGGTACGGCAGGGCGGCACTGCTGTCGCTGATAGCAGCGATAAGGCTTAAATATCCAGACACAAAAATTTATGCTGCAGCACACATTAGTGCCGTTGGGTTTTACAAAAAATGCGGTTTCAAGAGCAGCGGCAGGGTAGCACTTTTAAAGTATTGAGGAATGTTTGAAATGAGTTTTTTTGAATTTGACGAAAATTTGAAGCAGGCAGCAAAAACGGCTGAAACGGCTTCAGCCGAAGCGTTTGCCAGAATAAACGAATGTACGGAATACAACCAGCAAAAGGTGCTGCATGCATTTATAAAAAACGGAGTCAGCGAATCGCACTTTGCCGCGTCAACGGGATACGGATATGACGACCGCGGACGTGAAACGCTGGAAAAGGTGTTTGCCGACTGTATGGATGCGGAAGCCTCCATATTCCGCCACAGCCTTGCATCGGGTACGCATACCCTGACCGTGGCGCTGTTCGGACTGTTGCGCCCGGGCGACACAATGCTCTGTCTGACCGGCAGACCGTACGATACGCTGATAGGCGTATTGGGGATCGACGGCGAAAGCTCCGGCTCGCTTGCTGATTTCGGTATAAAATACGAGCAGGTCGAGCTATGCGCCGACGGCAGACTCGATAATGCGGCTATAGCCGAAAGGCTGAAACATAAAAAATACGCTGTCGCTTACATACAGCGTTCACGCGGCTACAGCCTGCGCCCGAGCCTCACGGTCGCCGAAATAGGCGAGCTTGTGAAGATAGTAAAATGCATTTCGCCCGACACGGTCGTAATGGTGGATAACTGCTACGGTGAATTTGTCGAGCGGCTTGAGCCGACCTCGGTCGGGGCAGACATAATAGCCGGTTCGCTCATCAAAAATCCCGGCGGCGGTATTGCGCCCTCAGGCGGCTACATCGCCGGCAAAAGGGAGCTTGTCGAAAAATGCGGCTACAGGCTCACCGCACCGGGTGTGGGTCTTGAAGTCGGGGCTTCGCTCGGACATACAAGGGAGCTGTTTATGGGACTTTTCAGTGCTCCGCACGTTGTAGGCGAAGCGTTAAAGACCGCCGTTTTCACGGCAGCACTTTTTGAAGGTCTCGGATACCGTGTGTCGCCGGGCGTATCAGAGCACCGCGCAGATATAATCCAGACGGTGGAGCTTGGCAATGCCGACGCACTCATCTCATTTTGCAAGGGGCTTCAGAGCGGCTCTCCGGTCGACTCGTTTGTAGTTCCCGAACCGTGGGCTATGCCGGGATATGACTGTGAGGTCATAATGGCTGCCGGTGCCTTCACGCTCGGCGCCTCCATTGAGCTTTCGGCTGACGCTCCGCTTCGCGAACCGTTTGCGGTGTGGATGCAGGGTGGGCTGAATTATAACAGTGCCAAGGTAGGTATTATGCTTGCCGCCGACAGGGTATTAAGGGATAAAAAATAAAAGTATAATAAATACAGACACAATATAAATATACAAAGGGGGCGGTCGCTTTGGATTCGGTTCTGCTTATAGCCGTTGCGGTTATAATGCTTTGCGTTTTATTCAATAAGTTGTCAGGCAGATTGGGTGTCCCGATGCTGCTTGCGTTTATAGTTCTGGGTATGCTGCTCGGCTCCGACGGCATACTTTTCAAAATACAGTTTGACGATTTCAATGTGACCGAGACCTTATGTTCTGTCGCCATGATATTCATTATGTTCTACGGCGGCTTCGGTACAAAGTGGAGCGCGGCACGGCCTGTGGCTGCAAACGCCATTGTGCTGTCCTCGGTCGGCACGGTCGCAACGGCAGGTCTCGTAGGTCTTTTCTGCTGGCAGATACTTAAAATGCCGGTGCTTGAAAGCTTCCTGTTCGGTTCGGTCATAAGCTCGACCGACGCAGCATCGGTCTTTGCCATACTGCGTTCTAAAAAGCTTGGTCTTAAAAGCGGCACCGACTCGCTGCTTGAAATCGAAAGCGGCAGTAACGACCCGTTCTCATACATGCTGACCGTTATAATGCTGTCGCTCATGAATGGCAACGCATCGGGCGGCAAGGTGGTATACATGCTGTTTGCACAGGTGGTATACGGTGCGATCGGCGGCGTCGCAGTGGCGGTGTTTGCACTGTTCGTGTTCAAAAAATTCAAGCTGCCGTCCGGCGGATTTGACGCCGTTTTCATGGTGGCGGTCGCGCTTGCAGCATATGCCGTGCCGTCGTATATAGGCGGAAACGGCTTTTTGAGCGCTTACATAACCGGAATAATACTCGGCAACCGCAGGATACCGGGCAAGCAGTCGCTCGTCAACTTTTTTGACGGCGTCACGGGCTTTATGCAGATGCTGCTGTTCTTTATGCTGGGACTGCTGTCATATCCGTCGCAGCTTATACATGTGGCGCTGCCTGCCCTTGCGATAGCGCTGTTTCTGACTTTTATTGCAAGACCCATAGCGGTCTTTCTCATAATGACGCCGTTCGGCTGCGGCTTCAAAAAGCAGCTGCTCGTTTCGTGGGCAGGCATGAGAGGCGCCGCGTCAATAGTTTTTGCTATAATGGCGGTGGTAGATCCGGCAACTACCGACAAAGACATATTCCACATGGTGTTTTTCATAGTTCTGTTTTCGATACTTATTCAGGGCACACTGCTGCCGTTTGTCGCCAAAAAGCTTGACATGATAGACAGCGACGCGGACGTCATGAAAACGTTTACCGACTATTCGGACGAGGTGCCGGTGCAGTTTTTGCATATAAAGCTTAGGAGTCCGCATCCATGGGTCGGAAAATGCGTGAAGGACGTTGTACTGCCTCCGGAGTCGCTTTTCGTGCTGCTTATCCGTGACGGAGTGAAATCGGCGCCCGACGGCAACACGGTGTTATCCGACGGCGATGTGCTGATACTGAGCGGCAGAGCCGCAAAAAACACCGACTGCGCGGCGCTTTTTGAGCAGACGGTCGAAAAGGGAGACGGCATGGTAGGCAAAATGCTTTCCGTGCTGCCAAGCGACGGACTGCTGGTGGTTATGATAAAACGAGGAGATTCGGTCGTAATACCGCGCGGAAACAGCGTGCTGCATCCGGGTGATGTTCTTGTTATGATGAACAAAAACGAGATGCAGGCGGCAAATGTTTAATTAAAAACAAGGCTTTTATAAAGCAGGGACTGCGGTCTTACCGCGCCTCTGCTTTAATTTTTTCTATTATTTTCATCAAAAGTAAAAATATATAAAGCGGATTTGGAATGATATCGGGCAAAATAACTGTTGCGCGGTAAAGATAGTTGATTTTTTTAAATTTATGTGCAATATTGCACAAAAAATCACACAAAGTGGATAAAAAATTCAATTTTCTTTAAAAACCGACAGGCTATAATAATATCAGAGGGTAAACCTAACACCGCCCTCACAAAAATAATAACACTTCTAAGGAGGATTTACCATGAAGAAGATCTTAGCTATCATGCTTGCCGTTCTCTTGATGGCAGGCGCACTGACCGCTTGCGGAGGAAGCAGCGACGGTTCGAAGGGTGAGGTGTCGGTATTATATTACACCTTCAGCGATACCTATATTTCAAGTGTCCGCAGTGCGATGGACAAGCTGCTCAAGGACGCAGGCGTCAAGTTCAATGACTACGATGCCAACGGCAACCAGACACAGCAGACCGAGCAGGTCGACGTTGCTATCGCAAAGGGCTCCTCGGCGCTCATCGTCAACGTTGTTGATACCGGCTCCAACGATGCCGCACAGACGATAGTCAATAAGGCAAAGGCAGCCAACATTCCGGTCATATTCTTCAACCGCTCGGTTGACGAGACCGTTGTAAAGAGCTATGACAAGTGCGTTTTCGTAGGAACCGACTATGAAATGGCAGGTCACATGCAGGGAGAAATGATCGGCAAGTACATCGTTGAAAACTTCGGCAAGCTCGATCTCAACGGTGACGGCAAGCTAAGCTATGTTATGTTCAAGGGTCAGGAAGGCAACCTTGAGGCAATAGCCAGAACAAAGTACGGCGTTGAGGACTGCAACAAGCTGCTCACCGCTGCAGGCAAGCCTGAACTTTCATTCTACGATGCATCCAATTCCGACAAATATCTGGTCGATCAGGACGGACAGTGGTCATCGGCAGCGGCTACCAACTATATGAGCACCATTCTTGCTCAGTACAGCGAAGCCAACAAGAACATGGTCGAGCTCGTTATCGCCAACAACGACGATATGGCTCTCGGCGCCATCTCGGCTCTTCAGGCAGCAGGCTACAACACCGGAAGCGGAAAAACGATACCGATATTCGGTGTTGACGCTACCGATGCCGGCAAGTCAGCCATCAAATCGGGCGCAATGACCGGTACCATCAGACAGGACGGCGACGGTATGGCAAGCACCATCTTCACCGTAATGAACAACCTGCGCGACGGCAAGGGAACATTTGAGGGCGTTGACAGTGAGAACGTAGTCGGCACCTGGCGTGTAAACATTCCGTACTATGAGTACACCGGCGAATAATCGGTTTTGTTACCTGTCCGGGGGTCTCCTACTCCCCGGACAGGTGAAACCTAAAAAGAAAGGGCAGGCGCTATATGCAGGAAAAAATAGATTCAGCAAAAATGGGCACCGAAAAGCCGGCGCTGCTCCGGATGGAGGGAATAGACAAGGTATTCCCTGGAGTCAAGGCGCTGAACAATGTATCGCTGACCGTAAATGCCGGTACGGTACATGCGCTTATGGGTGAAAACGGCGCCGGAAAATCGACACTTATGAAGTGTCTGTTCGGCGTTTACAAAAAGGATGCCGGACACATATATGTCGAGGGCACCGAGGTCAATTTCAAAAACTCCAAAGAGGCTCTGGAAAACGGCGTCGCCATGGTGCATCAGGAGCTTAACCAGGCGCTCAAGCGCAACGTTATGGACAACATGTGGCTCGGCAGGTTTCCGAAAGTGGCAAAGGCTGTGCCGCTTACAAGCGAAAGAAAGATGTACAGTGCCACCAAGGCCATATTTGATGAGTTGGGTATAACCATTGACCCCAAAACGGTCATGAGCAGGCTGTCGGTCTCGCAAAGACAGATGGTCGAAATAGCAAAGGCGGTCTCGTACGATTCAAAAATAATCGTATTCGACGAGCCGACCTCGTCGCTCAACGAGCAGGAGGTCGAGCATCTTTTCAGAATAATTAATATGCTTAAAAGCCGCGGCTGCGGTATTATATATATTTCACATAAAATGGAGGAGATCCTCCGCATTTCCGACGATGTCACGATAATGCGTGACGGCACATGGGTCGCAACCAAGCCGGCGAGTGAGCTTACCATGAACGAAATAATAAAGCTCATGGTCGGCAGAGAGCTTACAAACCGCTATCCGCCAAAGGATAACGTTATAGGCGACGTGCTGTTTGAAGCCGAGGGGCTGTCAAGCGTTTATGAAAATCTCAAAGACGCAAGCTTTAAAGCGCACAAGGGCGAGATACTTGGTGTTGCCGGACTGGACGGCTCGGGCAGGACAGAGCTGCTCGAAAACATCTTCGGTCTTGCAACAAGGCACGGCGGAACCATGACGCTCAACGGCAAAAGGATCCGCAACCGCAATCCCCGTGAGTCTATAAAGAACGGCTTTGCGATGCTGACCGAGGAAAGACGTGCCACCGGTATTTTCGGGATACTTAATATCCGTGAAAACACGACCATTTCAAGTCTTAAAAAATGCCGCACCGGTCCCTTCCTCAGCAAGGCAAAGATGAAGAAGAACACCGACTGGTGCATAAACGCGATGCGTGTAAAAACTCCCAATCAGGAGACAAAGATCAGGTCGCTGTCGGGCGGTAACCAGCAGAAGGTCATATTGGGTAGATGGCTGCTTACCGATCCTACCGTGCTTCTGCTTGATGAGCCGACAAGAGGTATAGATGTCGGCGCAAAATACGAAATATACCAGCTTATAATAAACCTTGCCAAGGAAGGCAAGACGGTCATCATGGTGTCGTCGGAAATGCCGGAGCTTCTCGGTGTCTGCGACAGAATACTGGTCATGTCGGGCGGCAGACTCGCCGGTGAGGTAGATGCGAAAACTACCTCTCAGGAGGAAATAATGACGCTTGCAGCCAAATTCGCATAAGGAGGGAATACAATGGGATCTTCACCGTCATATCCTATCAGTAAATTATCATCCAGATTTGCCGAGTTCAAGGCAATGTCGGGACAGGACAAGCGCCGCAAGGTGACCGATATCCTGTTCAACAACGCGATGTACATTATAATCGCGGCAGCCATTATATTCATAGCAATAAAGGTGCCGGAGTTCTTGTCGGTATCTTCAATAATCAACATTGTCCAGCTGACCGCCGCCAAGCTTCCTATAGCGCTCGGCATCGGCGGAGCAATAGTCCTTACGGGTACCGATATTTCGGCAGGACGCTGTGTCGGACTGACAGCCTGCGTGGCTGCGTCCCTTCTGCAGATGACCGGATATTCCAATAAGATGTTTAAAGGCATAGGAGTTATGCCGCTTATCGTCGTAATACTTGCGGTCATGGCAATAGGCGCCATAGTGGGTCTTGTAAACGGATTTTTCGTTGCAAAATTCAAGCTGCATCCCTTCATAGTTACCCTTTCAACACAGCTCATACTTTTCGGTACAGTCCTTATGTACCTCATGAACGGCGGCAACAACGGTCAGACCCTTTCGGGACTTGACAACTCGTACACCGATTTTGTGCGCGGCACGCTCTTTACGATAGGCGGCGTTGCGGTGCCGAAATATGTCTTATATTCGGCGATAATTACGGTCATCATGTGGTTTATCTGGAACAAGACCACCTTTGGCAAGAACATGTTCGCCGTGGGATCCAATGAAGAAGCCGCAAACGTGTCGGGTGTCAATGTTTTCAGAACCATCGTGCTCGTGTTCGTGCTTGCCGGCGTTATGTACGGCATTACCGGATTTATCGAGGGTGCGAGAATAGCTTCCTGCTCGGCAAATACCGGACTCAACTACGAAAGCGACGCTATAGCGGCATGCGTTATAGGCGGTGTGTCGTTTGTCGGCGGTACAGGTAAAATAAGCGGAATCGTAACGGGTGTTTTCCTTCTGCAGATAATATTTGTAGGACTCAACTTCCTGTCGGTCTCTGCCAACCTGCTTTATATCATAAAGGGTCTTATAATCCTTGTTGCATGTGCTATAGACATGCGTAAATACCTCGCAAGAAAATAATAAAGGCGGTGCGGTAAATGGAACAAAGTGCAAAAACACCTGAAGTCAAAAAGACCGAAAAATCAGGCGGACTATATAAAAACGTCAGAATGTCGGTGAAATCAGCCAATATACTGGTCGGTGTCCTGATAGCTGTTTTTGTGATCGTATTCCTTATTGTTGTGAACAACAACGGATTTACCGTAAAGTTCGAAAGCAACGGCGGTACCGATGTGAAAGCCGCGACACTGATGTACGGAGACAAGGTTGAGACCGAAACACCTACCCGTGAGGGCTATGTCTTTACCGGCTGGTACCTTGACCGCGACTGCACTGCGAAATGGGATGCTGCGGATACGGTCAACAATTCCATCACGCTGTACGCCGGCTGGGAAAAAGCTGAATAGAATATAACTTCAGGCACCCGGTGCCGGCAAAAGCCACACCGGATGCCTGCCGTTTTATAATGATAAATTTTGGCTTAGCGGTGTATGAAAACAAAAATTCAATTAGCCATTTGTTTTTTGTACACCTATAAACTAAAATTTACCGTTCAATGGGTTTGCCGTTTTAACGGGCTTTTTTATTTGACGACACTGCGTTTATATGGTATACTCATGTCTGGAATTTACTCTTATCGGAGGTGCCAGGCTTGAAGGATATTGCGGTTATAGGCGGCGGCGCGTCGGGACTTTTCTTTACCGTAATGGTAAAGGAAAAGCTGAAAAGCACCGATGTGACCGTTTTTGAAGCGAACGACAGGGTCGGCAGGAAACTGAGCATCACAGGCAACGGCAGATGCAACATATCAAATAAAAACCTTTCTGCTTCAAGGTATCACGGAGACAGCGCACTGGCAGAGAGGCTGCTCGGACAGTTCGGAACGCAGCAGACAGAAGAGTTTTTCAGATCAATAGGTGTTATTATAACCGATGTCGGGGACGACAGACTGTATCCTTTGTCTTTGCAGGCGGCATCGGTCACCGACGCGCTGCGGTTTGCCGCTTTGGAACGCGGTGTTCTTATAAACACCGGCTGCCGCGTCACATCGGTCAAAAGGCAAAACGGTGTTTTTTCGGTAGGGTGTAACGGGAAAGAGGAGCTTTTTAAGACCGTTGTGATAGCCTGCGGAGGTAAGGCAGGCGGAAAGCTCGGCGGCACCGACGGGTATGATATTTTAAGGTCGCTCGGTCACAAGATAGAGCCTCTTTATCCTACCATTACCCAGCTTAAGACCGACGGTCCCGTGCGTCAGTTAAAAGGCATCAAGACCGATGCCAAGGTGACGCTTTGTCTTGGTGATATGAGCCGCACCGAGACGGGCGAGGTGCTGTTCTGCGATTACGGCATATCCGGTCCTCCTGTTTTGCAGTTGTCGGGATTTGCCGCGCAAGGCTCAGTCATATCGCTCGACCTTTGTATGAAGCTCAGCGAGGAAAAGGTAAGAACCGAGCTTGAATACAGAAGAAAAGCGTTTGCCGACCGTCCTCTGTCGGAATTGTTCACCGGATTTCTTAATAAAAAGCTCGGTCAGGTCATACTTAAAATGTCGGGTGCGGATCTAAACGCGCCATGCAGGTATCTTTGTGACCGCGCACTGGCTGATACAGCCGGCACTGTCAAATGTATGCGGCTTAAGGTCACCGGGAACACCGGCTTTGAAAATGCTCAGGCTACGGCAGGCGGCGCCTCGACGGCGCAGTTTTTTGATACTATGATGTCAAAAAAAGCTCCGAGACTTTTCGCGATCGGCGAGGTGCTGAACGTTGACGGCGACTGCGGCGGCTTTAATCTTGCCTTTGCCTGGAGCAGTGCGGCTGCGGCGGCAAACGGCGTGACGGAGTTTTTGAAGGATAAAAAATGATAATTGTAAGAAATGTTAAAATACCGCTTGACGGCGATTTTTCAGAGCAAAAGGGTCTGTTTCAAAAGGCGACCGGATATAATTTTCCCGGGGAGGTATCGCTCTATAAAAGGGCGGTCGACGCAAGGGATAAAAGAAATGTGCATTTCAACTGCTCATTTGTTATTGACGGCGATGATCCGGGTGTCAAAAAGCGGCTTCAAAGGTTTTCGCCGGAGGAATTTGCCGAGCCTGTGTATGAATACAGAAAGGCAAAACCCGGGAAATACCGTCCGGTAGTGATCGGCTTCGGACCTGCCGGAATGTTTGCGGCACTTTGTCTTGCAAGGGCAGGACTAAGACCTGTCGTTTATGAGCGCGGATATGACGCAGACAAAAGGAGCCGTGACGTAGCCGCCTTTTTTGACGGCGGAAAGCTCGATGTGAATTCAAATGTCCAGTTCGGTGAGGGAGGAGCCGGAACCTTTTCAGACGGAAAGCTCAACACCGGGATAAAGGATAAAAGGATCAGAGAGGTGCTGCGTGTTTTCTCATGTCACGGAGCAGGCGAAAAGATCCTTTGGGACTCAAAGCCGCACATAGGCACCGATGTTCTGGTCAATGTCGTAAAGTCGATAAGAAGCGAGATAATATCGCTCGGCGGCGAGGTGCATTTCGGCTGCAGGCTGACGGCGATAGAAAGCTTTGGCGGCAAAGTGTCCGCAATAGAGGTGACGCGCGACGGGTGTGCCGAGAAAATAAAATGCGACAGTGTGATACTGGCGATAGGCCATTCGGCAAGGGATACATTCGAAATGCTTTGCAGCGAGAATATCGGAATGGAGCCGAAGCCGTTTGCCGTAGGTGTCAGAATAGAGCATCCGCAGTCACTTATCGACCGCGCGCAGTACGGGGATTTTGTCGGTCATCCGGCACTGCCTGCGGCTGACTACAGGCTTGCTGCACATCTGCCCGACGGCAGGGGAGTGTTCACCTTCTGCATGTGCCCCGGCGGCGTTGTCATCAATGCGTCGAGCGAGGACGGCGGCGTTGTAACGAACGGCATGAGCTATTCAAAAAGAGACGGTAAAAACGCCAACTCTGCTGTCCTTGTCGGTATCGGTACAGAGGATTATTATAAGGGTAATGTGCTTGACGGAATGTATTTCCAAAGAGAAATAGAAGCGGCGGCATATATTGCAGGCTCCGGCAGACCGGTCTGTCAGACGGTGGGGGATCTGTTTGCCGGCAAAGCGACCGATAAAGGATATAGCGGCATTGTGACGCCAACAATTCGTCCCGGTGTGACATTTGGCGATGTAAGGGATGTGCTGCCGCAGTTTGTGTGCAGTGCTCTTGCTTACGGAATAAAATGCTTTGACGGCAGGCTTTCGGGGTTTGCGTCGGAGGAAGCGGTCCTTACGGCACCGGAAACAAGGTCGTCATCGCCCGTAAGGATAGTAAGAGATATGCAGTTTGAAAGCTCGGTCGAAGGGCTTTTTCCGTGCGGAGAGGGAGCAGGCTATGCAGGCGGCATAACATCGGCTGCCGTGGACGGTCTGAAAGCCGCCGAAGCCGTCATTGACAGATGTGCTTTTTGACACATGGCGGTGCAAATAAAAAGATAAATACATATAAAATACACTAAAATATTAAAAAACCTGTTAAAAAATAAACATAGTACTTGCAAAATCCGCATAAAGGGTTTAAAATAGTTGTGCAATTAAATTTAGGAGGTCTATCCAATGGTTAAAGTTGCTATTAATGGTTTTGGCCGTATCGGCCGTCTCGCATTCCGTCAGATGTTCGGTGCTGAGGGCTATGAAGTCGTTGCTATCAACGATCTTACCAGCCCGAAGATGCTGGCTCATCTTCTGAAGTATGACTCTGCTCAGGGTCGCTATGCTCTCGGTGACACCGTTTCTGCCGACGACGAGGCAGGCACCATCACTGTAGACGGAAAGACTATCAAGATCTATGCCGAGAAGAACGCTGCTGATCTGCCGTGGGGCAAGATCGGTGTCGATGTCGTTCTCGAGTGCACCGGTTTCTACACCTCTAAAGAAAAGGCTCAGGCTCATATCGATGCCGGCGCCAAGAAGGTCGTTATCTCTGCTCCGGCAGGCAAGGATCTTCCGACCATCGTTTACAGCGTAAACGAAAAGACCCTCACCAAGGATGACAAGATCATTTCTGCTGCTTCCTGCACCACCAACTGCCTTGCTCCTATGGCTGACACCCTCAACAAGTACGCTCCGATCGTCAGCGGTATCATGACCACCGTTCATGCATTCACCGGCGACCAGATGGTTCTTGACGGTCCGCACAGAAAGGGCGACCTTCGCCGTGCACGCGCAGCCGCTGTCAACATCGTTCCTAACTCGACCGGCGCTGCAAAGGCTATCGGACTTGTTATTCCGGAGCTCAACGGAAAGCTCATCGGTTCTGCTCAGCGTGTTCCGGTTCCGACCGGCTCCACCACCATTCTTGTTGCTGTTGTAAAGGGCAAGGATATCACTGTCGAAGGCATCAATGCAGCTATGAAGGCAGCTTCTTCGGCTTCGTTCGGATACACTGAGGAGCAGCTCGTTTCTTCCGATATCATTGGTATCACCTACGGCTCACTGTTTGACGCTACTCAGACCATGGTCACCAAGATCGACGACGACACCTATCAGGTACAGGTCGTTGCATGGTACGACAATGAGAACTCCTACACCAGCCAGATGGTCCGCACCATCAAGTACTTCGCAGAGATCTGAGAATAAATTCAATGATCTTTTGTGCCCTGCCTTTTTAAGGCAGGGCATTTTTTTGCCTAAAAAACAATAAGACCGCCAATAATAAACAAGCATTACTTGACAGAAGTCTTTAATTAGAGTAAAATATAACCTGTATAAATGTGCCATTGACAGCCGGCAGGTGCCATGTGTCGGCTGATGAAATACATAATATATAACTCAAAGTAATATGTCTTTATTACGTCTGTAAATTATGAAAAGGAGATTTTTAATGTCAAAAAATCAGTTTAACAATGCTGAAGAAAATCAAGTGAAGGAAAAGAAAGCAAGAGGAAAAGCGGGCACACCTAAGGGCGCTGCCGCCGGTCGCTCACCTGCCGCAAAGAGGCAGCAGATGCAGGGCGGAAATGCTAAGAAAGCACCGGCGAAGAATACGTCTGCAAAAAATACGCCTGCAAAGCAGAAAAACAGCACGGAGACTGTGTCCGAGCCGAAAAGGAACACATATCAGAGAAAGCGCAAGGCAGCCGATACAACACCGCTGAGGATCACTCCGCTCGGTGGACTCGGCGAGATAGGAAAAAACATCACCCTTTACGAATATGGCGACGATATGTTTCTGGTCGATTGCGGAATGTCCTTCCCCGACGAGGAAATGCCGGGCATAGATATAGTTATACCGGATTTCACATATGTCATCAAAAATGCGGACAAAATCAAGGGTCTTGTCGTAACGCACGGACATGAGGATCATATAGGCGCGATACCGTATCTTTTAAAGGAATGTAATTTCCCCATATACGGCACGGCTCTGACTTTGGGTCTTGTTGAGGGCAAGCTGCGCGAGCACAAGCTGCTCGACCGTGCCAATCTCAACACGATCAAACCGGGCGACAAGGTCAAGTTCGGAAAATTCACAGTGGAATTTATACATGTCAACCATTCAATACCCGACGCGGTGGCTGTCGCGGTTGAAACGCCGGTAGGTACCGTAGTTCAGACCGGCGACTTCAAGATAGATACTACGCCTATAGACGGCGATGTCATCGACCTTGCACGTTTTGCGGAGCTGGGCAAAAAAGGCGTTCTGGCACTGCTTTCCGACTCTACTAATGCGGAGCGTCCCGGTTTTACGCCGTCGGAAAGAATAGTCGGCGAATCTTTTTCGCACCTTTTTAAAAAGGCTGAAAACAAGCGCATTATAGTTGCGACCTTCTCATCAAATATCCACCGCGTGCAGCAGATAATAGACGAAGCCGTGCACTGCGGCAGAAAGGTCGCTGTCTCAGGACGCAGCATGATAAATGTTGTTCAGGTTGCGTCAGAGCTCGGATATCTTTCGGTGCCGGACGGAGTGCTTATAGATATTGATATGATAAAAAGGTATACGCCGGAGCAGCTGGTCATAATCACGACCGGCAGCCAGGGCGAGCCTATGTCGGCACTGCACAGAATGGCGTTCGGCGATCACCGCAAGGTCGAGATAGGTCCCGGGGATTTCATCATCATATCGGCAACACCGATACCGGGCAATGAAAAGCTGGTCACCAAGGTGGTAAACGAGCTGCTCAAGCTCGGTGCGGAGGTCGTATATGAAAAAATGTACGACGTTCACGTTTCGGGACACGCCTGTCAGGAAGAGCTGAAAATAATGCTCGATATAGTGAAGCCGAAGTTCTTTATTCCGGTCCACGGCGAGCAGAAGCATCTTGTGAAGCATGCCGGTCTGGCGCGCGCAGTGGGCGTGCCGAAGGAAAATATACTGATAGCATCCATCGGCAATGTAATAGAGCTTACCAAAACAAGGATGAAGGTTGTGGATACCGTTCAGGCAGGCAGCGTGCTTGTTGACGGCTTCGGAGTCGGGGATGTCGGCAACGTTGTGCTTCGCGACCGCAAGCATCTGGCTGAGGACGGAATAATAGTCGTCGCCGTGTCGGTCGATTCCGCAACGCGCGAGGTCATATCGGGACCTGAGGTCATTTCAAGGGGCTTTGTATATGTCAAGGAATCGGAGCAGCTGCTTGACGATGCCAAGGAAGCTGCCTGTGATGTACTCGAAAAGTGTTATGTGACCAACGTAAGGGATTGGAGTGTAGTCAAATCACGCGTGCGCGACGGTCTTTCAAAGTATCTTTACGAAAGAACCGGACGCAGCCCGATGATATTGCCGGTCATACTTGAGGTATGATAAACACCGAAAGGAATGTGTGACTTTTAGATGAAAAAGGTCTGGGGAGTCGGCAGGATATTCATACTGCTGCTTGTCATGCTGTTTGCCGAAGCTGCCGCCGCGTGGTTCGCGGGGGATTACGCTCCGGAAATATGCGTCGGTATCGCCGCTTTGGGCGCCGTTGCTGTGCTGGTGTCGCTGTTGGGACTCAATTCCAACATCGGCAGGATCATAAACGGCGTGTCAAAAGGCATTTCAACGGCTCAGTCAAAGGCTCTCAATGAGCTTAAGGTGCCGGTCATGATCGCTACGGAATACGGCGAGATAGTGTGGTACAATCCTGCTTTTGAAAACAGCCTTTCCGACGCGCAGATGATGGTCGGAAAAACGCTTGAAAAGATATTCGGCTCCGATTTTGCCGCCTCTATAGCGGAGGACGGGCAGGCACATATAGCCTACGGAGGCGGAGTGTTCTCGGTCGCTGATTCAAGCGTTGACGCCGAAGGCTCACCGCTCAGGGTCTACTATTTCTTCGATGTGACCGAGCTTACCGAAACAGCCGAGAAATATGAGCGGACACGCCCTGTCGTCGCACTTGTTGCTATAGACAATGTCGACGAGATCACCAAGAACGCAAGGGACAGCGAGATAGCCTCCTTCCGCAGCGAGATACAGCGCAGGATCGAAAAGTGGTTTTCAAGCATAAACGGCATATGCCGCAAGCTGTCGGGTGACCGGTATATGCTGGTCATGGAGCAGGGCTGCTTTGTCAAGATAAGTGCCGAAGGCTTCAGCGTGCTTGACAGCGTCCGTGAACTGAAATTCGGGGAAAGCTCCGCCACACTTTCGATAGGTGTCGGACTTGGTGCCGAAACGCTGGCTGAATGTGAGGACAGAGCCGGTCAGGCGCTCGACATGGCGCTCGGCAGAGGTGGAGATCAGGCGGTGGTCAAAAGCTCGGAGACCGATTATAAGTTCTACGGCGGAGTTTCCGGCGCTATAGAAAAGCACAACAAGGTGCGCGCGAGAATAATTTCCAATACGCTCAAAGGGCTTATCCTCTCAAGCAGCAAGGTTATTTTGATGGGACACCGCTTTGCCGATCTTGACAGCTTTGGAGCATGCCTTGCGCTTTCAAGCGCCGTGACGATGCTTGGACGCGAGTCGTTCATAGTCATGGATAAGCAAAAGACTATGGCAATGTCACTTTTAAACAGGGCGGAGCAGCTGGGCTGCGAACGCAGCGTTATCTCAGGCTCTGAGGCTCTGCCGCTTATAGACCGCCAGACGCTGCTCATTATAACCGATGTGCACCGTCCGTCCTTTCTGGACTCGCCGGAGGTTTACGACAAATGCCGCAACGTTGTGGTCATAGATCATCACCGCAAGGCTGTGGATTTCATAAACGACGCGGTCATATTCTATCATGAGACGGCAGTGTCCTCGACCTGTGAAATGGTTACCGAGATGCTGCAGTATATGTGCCCGAAAAGCGTCGGGCAGTTTGAAGCCGAAGCGCTTTTGTCGGGAATAATGCTCGACAGCCGGAACTTTGTGCTGAACACTGGCGTCAGAACATTTGAAGCATCGGCATTTTTACGCAACCGCGGTGCCGATCCGGTAACGGTCAAAAAGCTGTTTGCAGGATCGATGGAGTCGTATAAGCTGCGTGCCGAAATAGTCGGTTCGGCGGCAATATATGACGGCGACTGTGCCATTGCTGTCAATTCGACCGTCAATTCGTCAACGCGTATAGCGTCGGCACAGGCGGCTGACGAGCTGCTCGGAATATCGGGTGTGCTCGGCTCCTTCGTGCTTTGCAGATACGGGAGCGAGATCAATATTTCGGCAAGATCGCTCGGCGGCATGAATGTGCAGGTCATAATGGAAAAGCTGGGCGGCGGCGGTCACAGGACGATGGCAGCCTGCCAGATGCAGTCCGACAGCTTTGAAGATGCAATAATGAAACTCAGAAACGCTATCGACGAATACAAAAAGGAACTGAAAAAATAACGGCACCCGGAAGATGCAAGGGTGCCATACATAAAGGAGCAGATACTATGAAGGTAATACTTGAAGCTGATGTCAAAGGCCTCGGCAAAAAGGGCGAGCTTGTCAATGCGTCGGACGGATACGCAAGGAATTTCCTGTTCCCGAAAAAGTTAGCCGTTGAGGCTAATGCCACCGCAATGAACGAGCTTAAAAACCGCGAGGCTTCGGCAGCACATCATATAGCCGAGGAAAAAAGCGCAGCTGCCGCCAACGCCGCAAAGATAAACGGCGGCGAGGTCACGATACACGCAAAAGCCGGCTCAAACGGCAAGCTGTTCGGCGCTGTAACGTCAAAGGAAATAGCGGCAGAGATCAATTCAAAATTCGGTGTTTCCATTGATAAGAAAAAGGTATCGTGCGACGACATAAAATCATACGGCAGCTTCACCGCTGAGGTAAAGCTCTATAACGGAATCACCGCAAAGGTGACCGTTAACGTAGAAGAATAATACCGTCGGGGTGCTGTAATGGCTGAAAAAATAAACGACCGCGACTTTGAAGGCACCTCGCTGCCGTTTTCAAACGAAGCGGAACAGTCGGTGCTCGGTGCTATACTTATTGATCCGCCGAGCATCAATATGATACTTGACAAACTAAGACCGGAGCATTTTTATATTCCGCAGAACCGCCGCATATTTGAGGTGCTCTGCAGCATGAGTGCGGCGAGTCAGACAATAGATTTTATAACCGTGCTTGAAAAAATAAAAGAGGACGGTCTGTTTGATGCTGCCGGCGGAAAGACGTATCTCACCACACTTGCACAGTGTGTGCCCTCGTCAGCCAATATAACGACATATGCCGACATAGTAAGGGAACGGTATTATGTGCGGTCGCTCATAGTTTCGTCGCGCGATATCATTGAAATGGCTTCAGGCGGCGCTACCGATGCCGGCATGCTGCTTGATACCGCAGAACGCAAAATATATGAAATAAGACAGGGCAAGGATATTTCCGGGCTTAAACTGCTGCGTGACGTCATTGAGGGTGAGACCTTTGTAAGACTGTCAAAAATAAGTGACCCCGAAACGCGCAAGGATTATATCGGAATACCGACCGGCTTTTCCGAGCTTGACAAGACAATAACCGGACTCAACCGCTCCGACCTTATCATTGTCGGCGCCAGACCCGGTATGGGTAAAACTGCGTTTGCACTGAACATCGCCCGTAACGTTGCGGTACAGTCGTCAAAAACGGTATGCTTTTTCTCGCTTGAAATGAGCCGCGACCAGCTGGCACAGCGACTGCTGTCGAGCGAAGCCATGATAGAAAGCGGAAAATTAAGAACGGGCGATCTGACACTTGACGAGTGGACAAGACTCACCCAGGCAAGCCAGAACCTTGCCGGTGCCGATCTTTATATCGATGAAACATCGGGAATAACCGTGCCGGAAATTAAGGCTAAGCTTCGCAGAATGAAAAAGGTCGACCTTGTTATCATTGACTACCTCGGACTTATGCAGTCGGCAAAAAGAACCGAAAACCGCGTGCAGGAGGTTTCGGACATCACAAGAAATCTGAAGATAATGGCAAAGGATCTCGGCGTGCCGGTCATAGTCTGCGCGCAGCTCGGACGCGGAACCGAGGTCAAGGGCAAGTCGCACAAGCCGGCTCTGTCGGATCTTCGTGAATCCGGCTCTATCGAGCAGGATGCGGATATAGTCCTGTTTATGTACCGCGATATTTATTATCAAAGCGAAAATGAGGATCCGAACAATCCGATAGACGAGCATAAGGCTGAATGTATAGTTGCCAAAAACCGCCACGGCGGACTCGGTTCTATCAACCTATATTGGGACGGTCAGTACACCCGTTTCTCGACACGGGATGTGATCGGATGATAATTGATCTGGTTAAAGCCGCAATAGAGCGGTATAATATGTTTGACGGTGTAAAAACGGTCACGGTCGCCATCTCCGGCGGTGCGGATTCGGTCGTGCTTCTGCATGTGCTGAATGAGCTTAAAGACGAATACGGCTTTTCTCTTAAAGCGGCTCACCTGAACCACATGCTGCGCGGTAATGAGTCTGACCGGGACGAGCAGTTTGCGGCTGATTATTGCCGCACCTTGGGCGTCCCGTTCGTGTCGGAAAGGATAGATGTGGCTGCCGCCGCAAAAAGCAGCAAGGAAAGCACCGAGCTTGCCGCAAGAAGGCTGAGATATGATTTCCTTTTGAGAGAGACCGGCGACGGGGTGCTTGCAACGGCACACACCGCCAATGATAACATTGAAACCGTGCTGCATAATCTTACGCGCGGAACGGGTATTGCCGGGCTTTGCGGAATACCGCCGATCCGCGACAATATAGTAAGACCGCTGATATTGGTCACGCGCGGTGAAATAGAGGAATATGCCGCAAAAAATTCGCTTTTATTCGTTACCGATTCGACCAATTTAGAGGACGTTTATACACGCAACCGCCTGCGCCACAAAGTGGTGCCGGAGCTTGTCGGGATAAACGAAGCGGCGGTGCAGAATGTGAGCAGAATGTGTGCTGACATTCGCGAGGACGCGTCGTTTATTGACGGCGAAGCCGAAAAGGCATACGACGGCTGCCGCGTCGGCAGGGGGCTATCGGTAGAAATGCTGAAAGGCTTGCATCCTGCAATAAGGTCGAGGGTCATATTGAGGCTTTGCAGGGATGTGACCGGGACAGCGCCTGAAAGCCGGCATATAGCGCTTATTGAAGAAATGCTGACCAAAGATACTGTCAGGGTCAACATAAAGGGCAACCGGTTTGCCATAAAAAGAAAGGGTCTGCTAACCTTTGAAAGGGGCGCAGGAGGCGAAAACGGATTCTTTGTGCCGCTGGGGTCTCAATTTCCCGTTTCGGTGAACGGAATGTCGGTTGAACTTGTGTCAATAGATGAATATAAAAAAACACAGAGAATTAACAGTTTGTTATTAAAATTTGCGGTTGACTATGATAAAATATGTGGCAGATTGGTGATAAGAAACCGCATACCTGGCGATAAAATACGTCCGGTGGGCAGAAATGTAACAAAAAGCTTTAAAAAGCTTTTTAATGAAAACAACATTCCGGAGGACCTGCGTGAGGTGCTGCCGGTTTTGGCGGACGATAACGGCGTGCTGTGGCTCTACGGCTTCGGTGCCGATGCGCGTGCGGCGGTCGACGCTTCTACAAAACGTGTGCTTTTAATGGGCAAGGTTCCAAATTTGGAGGTATAGAGTATGGGATCAATGAAGGACAGTATCGAAAAGGTTCTGTTTGACGAGGAAAGTATTGAAAAAATCGTCAAAAGACTCGGCGAGCAGATATCCCGCGATTACGAGGGCAAAAAGCTGCTGCTGGTGAGCGTTCTCAAAGGCTCGGTAGTTTTTATGGCTGACCTTATGAGGAGCATAACAGTGCCGTGTGAGATAGATTTCATGGTGGTATCGTCCTACGGCGCCGGTACGAGATCGAGCGGAAACGTCAAGATAGTAAAGGACCTCGGCATCGACGTCAAGGATTACGACCTGCTTATAGTTGAGGATATACTCGATTCCGGCGTTACGCTGTCGACCCTTAAGTCAATGCTTGAGGCAAGACATCCGGCAAGCGTCAGAATATGCACGTTTTTTGACAAACCGGAGCGCCGTGTCGCGGATATAACTGCCGATTACTGCGGTGCCGAGGTGCCGGATGAGTTTATTGTCGGTTACGGACTTGACTATGATGAAAAATTCAGGAACCTTCCTTATGTCGGCGTCCTGAAAAGGGAATGTTACGAGAAATAAGGATCGAAGGGAGCATACAAATTGAGCAATTTTAAAAAGGTGATGCTGTATATCGCCATACCGCTCGTGCTGCTGCTCGTCGTTGCCGGAATAGTTTACAGCAACGATAAGGCGGAAACCACCGATTATTCTTCGATAGTCGAAATGGTGCGCGCAGGAGAGGTCAAGGAATATGAGCTTAACCTGTACAGCGGAAAGCTGACCTATGTCACACGTTCTGACAGCAAGACGCATATTATGAACGTCGCAAGCGCGGAAATATTCTACAGGGACGTTTCCGAGGCGGTGCTGGAGTATAATGAAGCCCAGACCGACGAAGCACAAAAAATAGTCTACAACTATAAGTCGGGCGGCGAGGCGTCATGGCTTATGAGTATGCTGCCGACATTTATAATGTTCGCGCTTATCGTTGTTGTGTGGATACTGTTCATGCGCCGTATGAACAACTCCATGGGCGGCGACAAGATGACCATGAACTTCGGCAAGGCGCGCGTCAAAAAGGCTGAGGACGACAAGAGAAAAACCACCTTTGCAGATGTTGCCGGAGCCGATGAGGAAAAAGAGGAAATGTCCGAGATCGTGCAGTTCCTCAAGGACCCCAAAAAGTTCAATGAACTCGGCGCGAGGATACCGAAGGGCGTTCTGCTCGTCGGACCTCCCGGAACAGGTAAGACCCTGCTTGCAAGGGCAGTCGCAGGTGAAGCCGGCGTGCCGTTCTTCTCGATATCCGGTTCTGACTTTGTTGAGATGTTTGTCGGTGTCGGCGCATCGCGTGTAAGAGACCTGTTCGATCAGGCAAAGAAAAATGCGCCTGCAATTATATTTATAGATGAGATCGACGCTGTCGGACGTCAGAGAGGCGCAGGCCTTGGCGGCGGTCACGACGAGCGCGAGCAGACCCTTAACCAGCTGCTTGTCGAAATGGACGGCTTCGGTGCAAACGAGGGCGTTATAATAATCGCCGCTACCAACAGACCTGACATTCTTGACCGCGCATTGCTCCGTCCGGGTCGTTTTGACCGTCAGATAATGGTCAACTATCCGGATGTAAAGGGCAGAGAGGAAATACTCAAGGTACACGCAAGAGGCAAGCCTTTGGGACCCGATGTTGACCTTAAAACGATAGCAAAATCGACCTCCGGTTTTACCGGTGCCGATCTTGAGAACCTGCTCAATGAGGCGGCGCTGCTTGCCGCAAGGGCAGACCGCAAGGCTATTATAGAGCAGGATATCGAGGAAGCCACCGTCAAGGTCATGATGGGTACCGAAAAGAAGTCAAGGGTAATTAAGGATAAGGATAAGAAGATAACCTCGTACCATGAGGCAGGACACGCTGTCGTGTCATACTTCCTGCCTACACAGGATCCTGTGCATCAGATATCCATTATTCCGCGCGGCATGGCTGCCGGATTTACAATGTATCTGCCCGATGAGGACAACGGCCATATGACCAAGACTCATATTGAGGAGGATATCTGCTCTCTGCTCGGCGGACGCGCGTCCGAAGAGCTGACACAAAGCGATATATGCACCGGCGCTTCGAATGATATAGAGCGTGCTACCGAGCTTGCACACAATATGGTCACCAAGTTCGGCATGAGCGCAAAGGTCGGTCTTGTGAAGCTCGGCACCGGAAATAACGAGGTGTTCTTGGGACGCGATTTCTCGTCTACGCCTAACTACTCAGAGGATATGGCTGCCGTTATCGACACCGAGGTGCGTACAATAATCATGCAGCAGTATGAGCGCGCCAAGGAAATACTCAAGGCGCATATGAACAAGGTCAACAAGGTCGCCCAGGTGCTTTACGAGCATGAAAAGATAAGCGGCGACGATTTCAGAAAAATAATGGAAGACCAGTTTGTCTGATGACCCTGCAAAAGCGGAGAATATTCTCCGCTTTTGTTTTTGTCTATTGACTTTCACAGTTTATCGTGCTAAAATACAAGCAAAGGATGTGTGTGAATGGATAAACTGCGTAATGAAAGCACCGATCTGCTCTTTGAGTCGATACTGACCCTTAAAAGCGTTGACGAGTGCTATTCCTTCTTTGAAGATATCTGCACTATTAAGGAGATTCAGTCGATAGCACAGCGCGTCGTTGTTGCTAAAATGCTGACCGAGGGCAGCGTTTACAGCGATATTGTTGAGGCTACAGGCGCCAGCACCGCGACCATAAGCCGCGTGAACCGCTCGCTCAACTACGGCAGTGACGGCTATAAAATAGCGTTTAAAAGGCTTGAAGAACAGAAATGAGCTATTCAAGCTTTGCCGCATTTTATGACAGCCTGCAGTCGGACGTGATGTATGAGCAGCGCGCCGGTTACATAGCCAAGCTTTTTAAAAAATATGACCGTCTGCCCACACAGCTGCTTGACGTTGCATGCGGAACAGGCGGTTTTTCTCTGCAATTCGCAAAGATGGGCATGTCGGTAACGGCTGCCGATCCGTCGCCGGAAATGCTGTCGGTGGCGCAGAAAAAGGCATCCGCGACTGATCTTGATATAATGCTTGTCTGCCAGTCGGCGCGTGATACAAAACTACCGTATGCCGTTGACGGCGCGGTGTGCTGCCTTGACAGTATAAATCACATAATCGATAAACGCGAGCTTAAAGCGTCGTTCAGAGCGGTAGCAGCGGCTGTAAAAGATGGCGGACTGTTTATTTTCGATGTCAATACTCCTTTTAAACATCGTAATATATTGTCCGGCAATACATTTGTTATAGAAAACGACGACGTCTACTGCGTCTGGCAGAATTCCGACTGTGAGAAAAACGGAATAGTCGGGATATGCCTTGACTTTTTCGGAAAGGACGCTGACGGAAAATATATCCGCACGACCGAGGAATTTGCCGAGAGAGCGTACACGGATGAAGAGATACGCGGTATGCTGGAGCCGGCAGGGCTTGAGGTGGTCGCAGTGCTTGGCGATATGAGCTTTAAAGCGCCTAAAGCTTGCGATGAACGCGTGATATATGTAACCAAAAAGAGGTAACATTGATATGGGAAAGCTTATAAGATGTATAACAGATAACGGAGCGGTCATGGCGGTCTGCGCCGACACCACCGATATCGCTGCCGAGTCGGAACGCATACACGGCACTTCCGCGGTAATAACCGCCGCAATGGGCAGACTGCTTACGGCTGCTTCGATTATGGGCAACGCCCAAAAGGGCGAGAAGGACAGCCTGACCCTTCGTATCGCCGGAAACGGACCGGCAGGTACTCTTGTTGCGGTGTCCGACCGCGACGGGAATGTCAGAGGCTACATGACCCAGCCGGTGGTCGAGCTGCCGCTGAATGAAAAGGGCAAGCTTGATGTCGGCGGCGCGGTAGGCAGCGGTACTTTGCAGGTCATAAAGGATATAGGACTCAAAGAGCCGTATGTCGGTGAGATACCGCTTGTGAGCGGCGAGATCGCCGAGGATATAACCGCATACTATGCCGAGAGCGAGCAGATACCTACCGTCTGCGCTTTGGGTGTCCTTGTGAATCCGGATCTGAGCGTAAAATGCGCCGGTGGCTTTATGATACAGATGCTGCCCGGCGCCACTGATGAAGATATAACAAAGGTCGAGACTGCGATAGGCAAAATGCGTTCGGTCACCGAAATGATGAGCGACGGCGACACGCCGGAGGATATTATCGCAAAGGCGCTTGACGGTTTTAAATATGAGGTTCTGTGGGAGCAGGAAGTTGAGTATAAATGTAACTGTAGCAGGGAGCGCACAAAAGCCGTACTGGCTGCCGTCGGGACAGATGATTTAAGGGAAATGGCGGACAGCAGCAACGACACCGAAGTGGTGTGTCATTTCTGCAATAAGAAGTATGTTTTTACACCTTCCGATATCGAAAAAATAATTCTTTCAAAAACCAAAAAAAGTTGAAAAAAGATGTTGACAAATCGTCTATAGTATGATATTATATCAAACGTCGCCGGTGGTACAGTAGCCTGCGTAAGAGGGAGCATAGCTCAGCTGGGAGAGCATCTGCCTTACAAGCAGAGGGTCACAGGT
>UQDO01000030.1 GCA_900539855.1 uncultured Oscillospiraceae bacterium | reverse complement strand
CTGGCATATCTCTCTCGGCGGCTGGTTCCGCGACTACCTTTATATTCCTCTCGGCGGAAACCGTGTAAAGCCTATACGGCATGTTTTTAACATTCTTGTCGTCTGGGCAGCTACCGGCTTTTGGCACGGAGCATCCTGGAATTTCATTCTGTGGGGGCTTCTTTTTGCGGCGCTTTTACTGTTTGAAAAATACATTCTGCACCCGAAAAGACGGCATGCCGTGTTTATGCACATCTACACTATGCTGTTTGTCGTGCTCGGTTTTGTGCTGTTCGATTCTGCAAGTATTGCCGACGCGTTTATGAGCTTTAAGTCCCTGTTCGGGCTTGCGGGAATCCCCGCCGTGAACACGGTATCGTTTTATTATCTGAAAAGTAATCTCGTACTGCTTATTATAGCTTTGCTCGGCGCAACCCCTTTGCCTAAAATGATTTATGAGAAAATCGGAGGAACGGCGGGCGGAAGCCGGGTTCTTGCCGTTTTAACGCCGATAGCGACGGTCGCGTCAATTGCCGTATGCACGGCATATCTGATCGACGGTTCGTTCAATCCGTTCGTTTATTTCCGGTTCTGACTTACGGCTTTAAACCTTTTCCCGGAGGAGTAGCGTGAAAAATCACGCTAAAAATAATAAAAACGCCTGTTTCTCGCCTTTGTTACCAAAGGCAACCGAAACAGATGCGATATAATAATCACCATTTCAGTGATTTTTATCGCATTTTGTGTCTTGGAAAGAAATGGTGATTATTATGAAGAAAACCCAACAAATACTTACATTGGTTTTGTCACTCGGATTTATTGCGGTTTTTGCCGCTTGGTTTTGGATTTTGCCCGATGCCGAAGAATCTGTAACAGAAAGACGGCATTTGGCGAAATGCCCGACGCTCTCTCTTTCGTCGGTTGCGAACGGCAGCTTTATGAGCGGCTTTGAAAAATATATGCTCGATCAGTTTCCGCTGCGGGGCGGCTTTCGGGCGCTCAAAGCCGCCGCAAACGCAGGGGTGTTTATGCAAAAGGATAACAACGGACTTTATTCCGTCGGAGAGCACCTCTCAAAGCTGGATTTTCCGACGGACTTTGACTCGGTCGACCGTGCCGCACAGCGTTTTCGGTATGTGCATGACACTTATCTGCGGAATAACGGAATAAAGACATATCTGTCGGTGATACCCGATAAAAATGTCTTTATCGCATCGCCGAACGGCTATCCCGATAAGGATTACAAGGCTCTTGCCGAACGCCTCGTAAACGGATTCCCCGAGGCAAAGTATATTGATATTTCAGGGCTTCTGTCGGCTGATGATTTCTATTACACCGATTCTCATTGGCGGCAGGAAAGAATCATGACGGTTGCCGACGAAATTGCGGATAAAATGGGCGCGGAGCGGATAGGACGGTGTGAAAAGCATGATGCGGGCGTTTCTTTTTACGGCGTCTATTACGGTCAGGCAGCCCTCCCGCACGCGCCGGAGCGCCTTTTCTATCTCGATAACGCGGTGATACGGGGTCTTAAGGTGTATAATGCCGAAGCATCGTCCGATATCCCGGTTTACGACCTCGCTGCCGCCGCGGGACGCGATCCTTATGAAATGTTCCTCGGCGGTGCGCGCTCGATTATCAGGATTACAAATCCGAATGCTGCGAAGGAACGCCGGCTCATCGTTTTTCGGGATTCGTTCGGCAGCAGTATAGCGCCGCTTCTTGCTGCTGGATATTCCGAGATAACGCTTGTCGATATCCGTTATATCGCGCCTTCCGCTCTCGGAAGACTGATCGACTTTGCAAAAGCGGACGATGCGCTGTTTCTTTATTCCGCGTCGGTCATCAACAACAGCGAGACGATAAAGTAACGCGGAACCGAGGCTGCGATGAAAATGAAAAGCTGCCCGCACCGTGTCGGGATACGGTGCGGGCAGTCTCGAAAGGAATATAAAACGAAGGTATTATTATAATGTCTACTGATTCTGTTTTTTTATGACAAAGGGTCAGGGCAGCTTGTCTGAACAGTAGGGCAGCGAGGCAAGGGCGCGCAAGCCGTCAATGTCTGTCAGTTCAACACATCCCTTTGATTTGTAAATCAGCTTTTTGTCATTCAGCTTTTTCAGGGTTTTGGTTACTCTTTCTCGGCTCGTTCCTATGTACCGCGCAATATAGTCGTGAGTGAGGTGTATATGCGTCTTTCCGTGTCGGTCATATTCGGCAACAAGAAAAACGGCAAGACGCTTTTCCAGACCGTGAAACAGAATCCATTGCACCGAATCCATAACCAGATTAAACCGCTCGGCAATCAACTCATAGGCAAAGCAGCGAAAATACAGGTTGTTTCGCATCAGCTGCTCCATAATCGACATATTGACAACGAGAACCCTACTGCGGCAGTCTGATGTGAGAAACACCTGAAAGGATATTTGATTGAACAGACTCAAGGCAGAGAATATACAAATACTTTGATCGTGAAGAGAAAACAGGGTGATCTCTCTGCCGTCGGGCGACAGTAAATACGCACGGATTCTGCCCTCAACCAGCATCATAAGACCGATGTCCTCGCCCGCCATGGAATGAAGGATGTATGAGTCTCTGTCAAAGGTACGAATATAGGCGTTATTGCGAAGCATATCCTTTTCGGCATTGTTCAAATGCTCCCAGAACGGCAGCGCATGAAGATGTTTTGTCGTTGTGCTCATCGGGTACACTCCTCTCAATATATAATTATTATATCATATTTCGGCACCCTTGTACAGTGCCGACGGCACATATGCTCCCGAAGCTCGGATTTTAAAGAAATGTTCTGAAGAAACGGCATGAAAAAACCGTAAAAAATTTCCAAAACGAGTTGACAAAAAACGCGGGGGAGGGTATAATATTACTTGTAAAATATCATATTTTTATATTCGGCAAACCTGTCGAAAGGCAGGGACGCAAAGTTTAGTGTCTAACCGGAAAAATTCCGTATGATTGACTGACCGCCCTTTTATGGCTGCGGTCAGTCTTTTTTTGTGAAAAAACGCTCCGTGCCGTGCCTGCGTCACATACACTCGGTTCCTGCAGCACAGACGCTGTACATCAGTTTCTTTATAATTAAAATACTACGGTGGTTTTGTTATGCCGGATTCCCGAAAATCATGAGGTTAATTCGGCGGAGTATTCAATTTTCACGGCGCTATCAAAGCCGCAAGACAATTTTTTGGAATCTGTAAGGATTAAACGGCGATAACTGAAAAATTCGTTCGGGAGGACTTCTGTATGTCTGAAAGCAAAATATCAAAAAGAATTCTGTTCGTTATCGGAGCGGTGTTGTGCTGCATTTTCGCGGTAATTCTTGTATGCAACCTGACGATCATCATAAAAGGCGTTGCAAATCCGAGAATTCCGCCGTCGGTATTCGGTGTCACACCGATGGTTGTGCAGTCGGGCTCAATGAGCGGCAATGCCGAGGATCATATAGAAGTAGGCGACCTGATTTTTACGGTAAAGCCCGATACGGACAAGCTGAAGGCAGGCGACATTATCTCGTTTATGGACGGCAATATTGCCGTTACCCACCGCATTGTTGAGGTGCGGGCGGGAGCAGACGGAAAGCGCAGCTTTATAACCAAGGGCGACGCCAACAACACCGAGGACCCGGCAGTCGGCGAGGACGCGGTGTTCGGACTGTATAAGGGGCGTGTTCCGGGACTGGGTGACTTTGCCATGTTCCTGCAAAAGCCGCTGGGTATGGCGGTATTTATCGGCATACCGGTGTGCGCTTTTATTATCTACGACATTGTTCGCCGTCAGCGAAGCTCCGGCAAAAGGGATAAGGAAACCGAGGAGCTGAAAGCGGAGCTTGAACGGCTGCGTGCCGCCGCGGGAGAAAAGAATCCCGAAAACGAAGACGGCGGCAATACATAACAACGGTATCTTCCGCGAGACCGGTGCCACAGCCGGACAAAGCGGTGATATATATGAGGGTAAGTCCTCGGTTGAGGCGATTTATGTCGTATCACGAAATCCGAATGACGGTATTTTATCGTCTCAACATTTTTTTATTTTTAAGGAGGAACATTCCATGATTTTGAAAAACAATCGAACAATGAGAGCAGCGGTTCTCTTGCTTGCGCTTGTACTTATCACCTCATGCTTTGTCGGAGGCACCTTTGCGAAGTATGTAACCAGCGGTGATGCGGCGGATCATGCCAGAGTAGCCAAGTGGGGCGTGACTGTTACCGCTCACGGAACCGGCGATGTCTTTGCCAAAGAGTATGACGCCGTTGCCGGGCAGGATAACACCGTTATCGCCGGCGGCGAGTACAAGGTTATAGCCCCCGGTACAAAAAAAGAAAATGCCACACTGGTAACACTGAGCGGTCAACCGGAGGTTGCCGTAAATGTCACCTATAGTGCCGAGCACTTCAGTCTGACCGGCAATTGGGCAAGCGATGATACCGGTACATTCTATTGCCCGTTGATTATCAAGGTTACCGGTAAAGTCGATGGTGCAGCCAAGACCGTAACCATCAATTGTGCGGAAAAGAAGAACAAGGAAGAAGTCGCAGAAGCCGTAAAGGCCGCTGTTGCTGCCTGCAGCGCCACCTACGGACCCAAAACGGATCTTTCATCTGATGCGGTGGCAGGTGACGGCTTGAAAATTTCCTGGGAGTGGCCTTTTGAGGGAACTGCGAATCCGGGACAGACCGATGAGAAGGATACATATCTCGGAAATCAGGCAACTAAGACCGCAACTCCTGAAAATCTACCTTCCATTTACATTCCGGTGACAGCCACCGTAACTCAGATTGACTAAGGCTTTTATTTTACGGCTTTTGTACAGTCGTATATCCCCCGCCATGTGGCTGGCGGGGGATATCTTCGGGCTGTATGCAGTGCTCCCGACGGTTGTTTGCCGAGAACTTTGCATATGTCCCGAATTCCTGCGGTTTTGCCGTTTTTAAACGAGGTGGCATATGAATAAATCCGAAAAAATGCGGGAATGGATGCTTCCCGCAATACTGATACTGTTTATATTACAGGTCATGCTGCTGCCGGTAATGATAGGTCTTACCTATGCCGTACCCGCAGAGAGACCGGAACACATACTTACCTATAAGACAGGCTCGCTTGTTTGGGATAAGGCTGCTTCGGTGCGCCCTGACGGCTCTGCGGAGCTCTCATTCTTTGAAACACTGTATAAGAATGTAAACGCCGATAACGCCGAAAAGGTGTTGGCACCGGGTACGGAAAAGGACAGTGTAATCCGGCTTAAAAACGATACAAATAAAGAGATAACCTATACCGCCGTACTGTATTCGCTCTCGACCTCGCAAAATCTTGATATCGGAGCCTCACTTTCGGGAGACGGATTTTCGGATATATCCCGTTATACGCTCCCCGAAGGCGTTAAGAAAGAAACGGTTGTCCGCGCGGTCGGCGGTAAGCTGGACGCAAAAAGAATGCAGGACTTTGATATAAACTGGTTTTGGAATTTTGAGGACGGCGCAAGCGCCGACGGACGGGACAGCATCGACACCTATCTCGGCAATAAAGCCGCAAACGAAAAGGCAGACGAAGCAACACTGGGATTTTACCTTGTTGTATACGACGACAGCGAAATATTGCCTTCTCCGCAAACAGGCGACAATACCGTAATCTGCGGTTATGTTGTGCTGATGCTCATCAGCGGCGGACTGTGCCTTTTCCTTGCCCTTACACGAAAAAGGAGGGAAAGGGATGAAGAGTGAAAAAAACCTGACCGTTCTGCGTAAAGTGCTTAAAGCTCTGATTCTTATAATCGTAGGTGCTATTCTGCTTGCAAATCTGTATTGCCTTGCCGCGGGGCGGATATTTAAGGTGAAGGCTCCGACCGTGTTCGGCTGCTCCTCAGCCGTTGTGCTGACGGGCAGCATGAGCGGCACCATAGAGCCCAACGATTTTATCATCACCCATAAGCAAAGCGATTACATGGTCGGCGATATTGTGATGTATCAGACCGGCGGCACACCGGTAACCCACCGCATTGTTTCCGAAAACGAAAAAGGCTACCGCACCAAGGGTGACGCAAACAATACCGACGACGGCGCGGATATACCGAAGGATGATGTAGTCGGGAAAGTGGTGCTGGTGATTCCGAAGATCGGGGCGGCTGTCCGCCTTGCGCGAACACCGATCGGAATGCTCGGCCTGTTTGCCGCGATTATTTTGATTACCGAACTGCCGAATCTGATCGGATATATTCGCCGCAAGAATGAAAAACAGAAAAACTGAAAAAACAAGGGGGCGGGAAAATGAAACACAGCGAAAAAACAGAACAAAAGCCGAAATTCCGGCTTCCTTTTTCCGCCGTTTTGCTTTATCTTCTGCTGATTGCGGCGGCGGTGTCCGGCGTGACCTTTTCAAAATATGTGACGGGGACAACGGTGGGCGATACGGCAAGAGTGGCAATTATGCGGGATATTACCGTTACCGAAACCGGAAATTTTGCCGAGACGGATAAATGGGTTATTACCCCGGGCGTTGATATGATAAAAAAATCTGTTGTGAATTTCGAGGGCAGCGAGATGGCGTGTTATGTGTTCTGCGAGATTAAAACAACGGGCTGGAGCAGACTTGATGAACACAGCTTTGCTTTTTCAGGCGGCGGCGAAAACATCCTCGGCTGGGCTGTAAATAATGATTGGAAATTTCTTTCCGGTAACGGGAGCGAAGCAGTATATTACCGTACAGTCAGCGCCAATACCGTGCTGCAGGCGGATGTGTTGGCTGACGGCGGCAAAATAACCGTCAGCGAGAATATAACCAAAACACAGCTCGGACTTCTGCCGAAGGATATGCAAATTAAAATCAGCGCCGCGGCGGTGCAGTATAACGGCTTTTCCGAGGGTGAATATACGGAAGAACAGAGAGCCTTGGCGGCATGGGAAGCCGTGAAAAACAAATAATTCCCACAGGAAAGCAGGTGGAAGAATGAAGGGAAGATATCGGGCAAAGCATTTTAGAAATACGGAACATACAGGGTTCAGAAGACTGCTTTCGGTTATTCTGTGCCTTTGCCTGCTTGCGTCTGTTCTTCAAATACAGATGATAACGGCATTTGCCGCAGCAAAGCTTGATTCGGTGACTGTTACACATGAAGGCAGGAAAACAGAAAAGCTGATTCTGCCTCAAAACGAAAGAGCCACCCTCAAAGCCGAATGTTCTCCGAATACGCAGAATATCGCCTATCAATGGCAGATACTTGCGGATATCAAATCAGAGCTTTGGGTGAATATTTACGACGCGACGAAGCAGTCGATGTCGCTGTCCTGCGCCATGCTCGGATCGCTATTGGACGAATCGGGCAGCGCCTATATACGCTGCAGGGCAACAGCGGGGGACAGCAGCCGATATTCCGGGGCTGTCTGTGTGACGGTTGCGTTTAATGCTCCTGCAGCTGCCGAACCCGCTGCCGTGCGGAGCGGTAACTCCTCGGTGCGAAAGGCTCCTGCCCGCACACCTAGGAGCAATCCGGAATATGTGGACATCGTCATAAACTATTTGGATGCCGTGTCCGGTCAGCCTATCTACACGGGATTTACCGCACAGATACAGTACGGCACTTCCTATCACAATACAGTTATTTCACCGACCTATCTCGGATATGCGCCGTTTTATAATGCGGCAAATCCTTCTGTTACCGTTCCGGAGGGCGGTACGGTGGATGCGAATGACGACGCGACGGTAGTTACTCTGAATATTCCGGCAGACTATACAGCGGCGCAGTATGTCGTCAATGTCTATTATAAGGCAATTGATGTGCCCTATGCCGTGCGGTACTACTTCCAGAATATCAACGACGATATGTATAGCGAGAATATGGGACTGTACCGTATATCCTCTGCCAAAACCGGCACGATTATTTCCAACGAGCAGCTGGCGGTGCAGGATGAGGAGACGGCAAAGGGCTTTACCAAGCTGTATCATTATCCGGAAGCGGTCGCTGCCGACGGCTCCACCGTTTTTCAGTGCTACTACGACCGCAATTATTACATGGTTAAATTTGATATGGACGGCGGCTACGGCACAGAACCGATTTATGCCCGCTACGGAACGCCCTTTGTTGTAAATGCCCCTACACGGCACGGCTATGTGTTTGACGGCTGGGACGATGTGACGAGCGGCATCGGCGACGGCGTCAGGGATACTCTGCCCGATACCGTGCCCGATGAAAACCGCACATATAAAGCTCTTTGGAGCACGGTTGACACCACATATACGGCGGTGTATTGGCTGCAAAATGCAGATGATGACGAATACAGCTATATCGGCAGCGTCAAGAAAAACGCAAAGAGCGGCGACAAGGTTTCGGGTACGGACAGTCTGACGGCAACCACACCGCTTTGCGGGAATACTCATACTCACACCGCAGAATGCTATCCCGATGATTTCAATCACTATATTTATAATAACGCCGATGAAAATGTCACCGTTAAGGGCGACGGCTCCACTGTTGTCAACATCTATTACAAAAGAAAAACCTACACTTTAAGATTTTATTATGTCAGGGAGAAAAACGGCGTCTATCAGCTTGTGGGCGGTTCGACCTATCCCTTCGGGAACAAAGATCCGCAGTTTGCCCGCCCCAATCCGTATACCGTGCAGAACCTGTTGGCTAAGGTGCCGGACGGCAGCTGGGGGAAAATTAAAGCGCTTCCGGTTTTGAAAAAGAAATATGCCGATAAATACACCGTGGGAACGCTCGTTGACACAGCAAAAGGCTATACCTATCATTATCTTGAATTGAGCGCCCGCTTTGATGCAAATCTGACCGATTCCTGGCCGGGCGAAGCCTTTGAACCGATTGAGGTGGATGAAAACCATACTGCAAACGGCGCACAGAACCATATGGGCGAAGGTCAGTGGGGGAATTATGCCTATCTTGCGGGCTGGAACGGTGAATTTAAGGTGAAATACACCAAGGATAATTCCAATTCAACCATTAAGGGTATGTTTCAGAAGCTTGACGAGCATCTTTTGTATGACTCCTCGGAAGGAACCTCGGACATAGTTTCTTTTCTCGCCTTTTTTGAAAACGGAGCTGATATCAGTTGGAGTTATCCTCTCCAATGGCAGTACGAAATGTACGTTCCGGTGCTTCCCGGGGAAACCGGCACTCTTAACTATAACGGTGTGGATTATCTTCTTTATAAGTCCATTGACACCTCGGACAACAATGCAGGTATTGAGCATCAGACACAGCCGACTCTCTACGGCTTCACCGCAAACGGAAAGACCTCGTTTAAAAACGCCGATCTTTCCGACGGAAGACATTCCTATACGGCAAGGTTTTTCTATCAGAGAACCTATCATGATCTGACTATGCATAATTATAATCAGATTCATTTGTATAAAAAGCTTCCGTATCAGGATCCGCTGGACGATTACGGCAATACCGCGCCGCCGTATCCGTCTACTCTGGAGGAAAACGCATATACCTTCAGCGGTTGGTATTATTCTCCCGGATGCTATGACGGCAGTGAATATAAAGCCGGAGACACAATGCCCGGGAAGAATATCGGTCTGTACGCCAAGTGGACGCCCGTAAATCACACGGTACGCTTCTTCCGCACCTATGACGATATGATTGCCTTTGAAACAACAGGCGATGAAAGCGGTATGCTTGAAACACGGGAAATACCGCACGGCAGTGTGCTGGGAAGTGTGAATAACCCAAGCTATGCAGTCGGTGGGCTTGCGTATACCTTCGGCGGCTGGTTTTATATGCGTGCCGGCAACAAGACGGCATATACGCCGCTTGATATGCCTGTTACAAAAGATATGAATGTCTTTGCCGACTGGGGCACACACTCGGCGCAGCCCTACCGAATCCACTATGCTCTGCACGAGGGAGAAGGCGACAGCTCCTGGCTGGGACTTCTTAACACGGCAGCAAACGCCTCGCCTAAGGACAATAAAACCTATAAGGTAGCAAAAAATGACGGCGAGGATCGCACCTATGTATACCTGACATCGGACAACAGGTATCACCGCCTGATCGCATCCGATTCCGCAGGCTTTGCCTATCAGGGGAACACCCGTACCTTCTATCCGAAAGCGGGCGAGCCGCTTAATGAGCTTTATCCTGACTATAACAGCGGCTATTACCCGACGCTTGCCAGCCATTCCGTCACAGTGGAATATGAGGAAAACAAGGAAGAACCCGAGCACAATGTGTTTACCTTTACCTATGTGCACGCGGAGAATATAGCCTATCGGGTAGAATACCGCTATGCGGATACCGGCGCCTTGATAACCTCTGCTCCGGGAGGAGGAACGGTGACGAAGTATTCAACCAAAGCGGTTGTGACAGAGCGCTTCGAGGTTATTAAAGACTATATTCCCGATGCTTTTTACAAACGCCTGATTCTTGCCGTTACTGATGACGGAAACGGCAACTATGTAGGCTCTCCGGACAATGTAGTGGTCTTCTATTACAGTAAAAATACACAGAATGCCTTTTACGCCGTACACCATATGCTGCAGAAGGTTAATGCCGCAGGGGCGGAGCTTACGAAGGATGAAAGCGGTAATTACATCAACTATACCGAAAGCGATGCCCTCACCGAGGGTATCGGAGATATCGGCTCTTCACATGATATCGTACCGCAGACCTTCAGCGGTTTTTCGGTATACGGCACGGGATATATCAAGGATTTCGGCACAACGCAGCTGCTTGACGCCGAAACCAATCCGCACTTTACCATTACCGTTAAGGAGCAGGGCACCGAGCTGTATATTTTCTATACACGCAACACACAGAGCTACAAGGTATATTATTTGAAGTACGGCACGGATATCGGCAATCTGTCCGACCTGACCTATACCGCCGGCGATACTTCAAACGGCGTGCTTCTTCCGATTGAATCCGGCACAGGCACTTTCGGCTCCGCCGTTACGGCAACGGCAAAGCAGGCAGGCGGAATGAACTGTGTATCAAATTTGTCGCAGACGATCATTCTTCGGGCAAACGACGCGCAGAACTACATCATATTTTACTATTCGCCTTTGCAATATACCGTGGAATACAAGGTGTGGCAGTACGGCGGCGGAACGCTCAGTCAGACTATTGAGGTAGTCAACGGAACGGATCTTTTCAGCGGCTCAACGGCGACGGCTAAAAACGGCTATCGGTTTGACGGCTGGTACGCGGACGAAGCGTGTACGGTGCCGGTCGGCGACAAGGGAACGGTAACGGGCAGCAAGCTTGTTCCCGCGACGCCAAAGCTTGACGCCATGCCTAAAGTCAACACCTTTTGGGCAAAGCTCGTTCCTGTTGTCGGAAATATGACGATTGCAAGAGAAAACGGTACCGGGGATGAGGAAAACGGCGACAGAGTATTTGTTTACCGTATAACCGCGGCGGATGATCCCGCTTTTGAGTTGTATGTTTCGATCAAGGGGAACGGCAGCGTGACTATTAAGGATATGCTGTGTCGTGAATACGTGATAGAACAGCGAAATGCTTGGTCATGGCGTTATAGCGACACATCGCAGAGGGTGACCCTTTCCGATGGAACAACAACGAAAGTCACATTCGGCGATGCTCCCGTTAACAATAAATGGCTTAACGGCAACAGCGAAAGGATAACGAACAGAAAGGGGTGACGCCGCAATGTCGAAAAGAATAAAGCACCTGCTGATTGCTGCAGCTGCCCTGTGTATTGCTGCGGCTGCGGGCTTGACCCTTGCCTTTATGTTCAAAAAGGCGGAAAAAACAAATCGGTTTATTCCGGCAGAGGTTTCCTGCGCTGTCCGTGAGAAGCTTGATAACAACGAGGTGACCGGTACCGCTGCGGCTGGAGGAGAAAAGTCGGATATACGGGTGGAGAATACCGGCAATGTCAAGGAATTTATTCGCCTGAAGCTGGTTTCGTATTATGTCGATTCAAACGGAGACATTGCAGGGAAGGCCGCCTCTCAATACCCGAATCTGACACTTAAAAACGGTTGGCTCGCAGGAGCCGACCACACATACCTTTTTCCCTCTCCGGTAGAGCCGGGAAAAACAACCGAAATACTGTGCGAGCCTTTTACCCTCGGGCAGACACGGCTTGAAAACGGCAGCACGGTCTATCAGGTAATAGAGGTTATTGCCGAGGCTGTTCAGGCAGAACCGATATCCGCCGTGCGGGAAGCCTGGGGCGTAACGGTTACAAATAATACGATCACGGCAGCTCCGTAAAAATTCCTCCTGTTCGGCATATCATGCCCGACAGGAGGCTTTTCTTATGTGCCTGCGGCACATAAAAGAGTAAAAAGAGCAAAAAGAAATTAGGGAAAATGCCTATTTCCGCTTTACTGCCTATTGACTTTATACCGGTTTTCGCCTATAATATTATTAGGAACTCATCCTAATAACGCAAGAAAGAGGGCAGCAATTATGAATGGAAAAAACAAGTATGCAGGAACACAGACCGAGCAAAACCTTTGGGAAGCATTTGCCGGGGAGTCGCAGGCCAGAAACAAGTACCGTTTCTTTGCTTATGTCGCAAAAAACAGGGTTTTGAACAGATTGCCGCCCTGTTTTTGAAAACGGCGGAAAATGAGAAGGCTCACGCCAAGCTATGGTTTAAGGAACTCGGCGAACTTGGTGGGACAGAAAGGAATCTTGATACTGCCGCCGAGGGAGAAAACTATGAGTGGACGGATATGTATGTAGAGTTTGCAGCAACAGCGGAGGATGAAGGTTTTCCGGAGCTCGCAAAGAAGTTTCGCCTTGTCGCAGAGATAGAAAAGCGGCATGAGGAGCGTTTCCGTGCGCTACTTCGCAATATTGAGACCGAAAAGTTTTCGCAAAAAAGGAAGTCAGAACATGGGAATGCCGAAACTGCGGACACATTACGGTCGGAACAGAGGCTCCGGAGGTCTGTCCGGCCTGCAACCATCCGCAAAGTTACTTTGAGATCCATGCAGAAAACTTTTAAGTAAAGCGAAAAGCTTTGAAAGGAGAAACACCTATGGAACAAAGTTTTTTTATCTGTAATCACTGCGGAAATATGATTGCGTTCGTCAATGACAGTGGAAACCCCGTTGTCTGTTGTGGTGAGTTGATGCACGAAGTAATACCGGGTGCAATTGACGCATCAATTGAAAAGCATGTTCCTGTGTATTCTGTAAAGGACGATATAGTTCATGTAGATGTCGGTTCAATCCTTCACCCTATGAACGAGGATCACCATATTGAATGGATTTCCCTTCAAACAAAGTTTGGAAATCAGCGCAAGGAACTGTGCCCGACCGGCGAGCCGTCAATCAGCTTTGCCATTTGCAAAGGAGACGAAGTTGAAGCAGTATATGCTTATTGCAATCTGCACGGCCTTTGGGTGACAGATGCTGATTTATCTTAAAATGTATAGCCCTATTGCTTATTCTAATGAGAGCAGCGGCTGATGTTCAGCCTGCAACAGTTGCGGCCCGTCCTGTGCCGGACAGGCAGGGCGGGCGCAAATTACGGAGATGAAAACCGATGATTATACGTAGAGAAACAAAACAGCGGCAAATGGTTTTACAAGCGGTACAGGCAAGGACAGATCACCCAACGGCTGATCAAATATTCAATGAAGTTCATAAGCAGGACCCTAAAATCAGCCACGGAACCGTATACCGTAATCTGAACCTTCTTTGTGAGGACGGTCTGATCTGCCATGTGCGAGTGCCGGGAGCGGACCGATACGACCTTCGCACCGATTTTCACTATCATATATTCTGCGTCAAGTGCAAAAAAGTAATCGATGCGCAGCATCCGTATAGACCGTGTTTGGATGAAGAAATTGAAAAACGATCCGGTTATAAAATCATCCGGCACCGTCTGATTTTTGAGGGTATTTGTCCGGAATGCCAAGATGTAAAGATCCGTCAGCTTCCTGAGCCGGTGTCCGTTCATTATATGGCTCAGTCAACACCTCAAATACCGGTGCCGGCATTTGGCGAAGCACAAAAACAAGACAGGGGAAAATGATTATATAATATAAGCGCTGCTGTTGCCGGATCATCAGATACTAAGGCAGGCTCAAAACGACACAGGAGAAAAAACATGATTTCGGCAGCTTTTGGATAAGGGCTGATGAGAGAAAACATTTTAAGTGACCGCACCGGAAATAACGATACAGGTTAAAAAGGGTGAGTATACTTATTGTTCCCGACTGCAAGAGATTGCAGATAATTAAAGGAGGAAACTGACATGATGACGACTTACGAGCACTGCGAGCGCTGCGGACGACTTATTCGTGAGGGCGATGTTTACTGCGGTTTTTGCAGCGGTATTTCTGAAACTGATATTTCCGATCTTGATATGATCCGTGACCCGGAAACAGATCCGATACCGAATAAAGAATTACCGGAAACCGACCAACAGACTCCTTCTTTTAAGAAATCAAGAAAACCGGGTGCCGGATAGGCAGTCAGAACGGAAAAGAAGCCAACCGGCAGAAACAGTCAATATTCGCGCTGAAAGCAGTTTTCATATGGAGGAAAATATGAATAACATGAAAAATATCATTCTTGCCGTTTCAGCCGTACTTACGGTTGCGGCGGCAGCCGCTGCATTATATCTGATTATAAGACGGTGCAAAACCAAAGCGATCATATGCAGTTAAAAAGTCCGACAACAGCAAACCATAAATGGGGGATTTCATGAAACTGACATTTCTCGGTGCGGCACATGAGGTTACCGGATCATGCACCCTGCTTGAAGCCTGCGGGAAAAAGATACTGATAGACTGCGGCATGGAACAGGGACCGGATATATATGAGAACAGCGGGCTTCCGGTCCCGCCTGCCGCCATTGACTGCGTTTTTCTTACACACGCCCATATAGATCATTCCGGAAAGCTTCCGCTTTTAATCAAAAACGGCTTTTGCGGAAATGTATACGCAACGACAGCAACATACGATCTTTGTACAATTATGCTTGCCGATGCGGCACATATTCAGGAGTCTGAAGCGGTCTGGAAAAACCGCCGGGCAAAGCGTTCCGGCGAGGAAGAATACACACCGATGTATACCATTAACGATGTGTATGAGCTTATGCCGCTGTTTCGGGTGACGGATTACAAAAAGTCAGTTAAGCCGTTTGACGGCATATCGGCTGTCTTTTATGATGCAGGACATCTGCTGGGTTCGGCAAGCATTAAGATATCGGTGACCGAAAACGGAGAAACTCACCATGTCGTTTTTTCGGGTGATGTCGGAACGCCGAGCCGACCGCTCCTGTGCCCGCCGAATGTGCCGGATGAAGCGGATACCCTGATCATTGAATCTACCTACGGCGACAGCCTGCGTCCGCCGCAGCCGAAGGACCTGGAGAAACGGCTTGCCGAAATTATCGATCGGACAATTACCCGCGGCGGAAATGTGGTGATCCCGTCATTTGCGGTCGGAAGGACACAGGAGCTATTGTATATGCTGAGGCGCATCAGGGAGCAGCGGCTGGCTCTTACCGATTTTCCGGTATATCTTGACAGTCCGCTTGCGATCGAGGCGACCAACATTTACAAAGAAACGCTTCGCAGTTACTTTGATGAGGAAACGAACGAACTGCTTGACAGGGGAATAAATCCAGTCGGGTTTGACGGGTTGCATCTTTCGGTAACAAGTGACGATTCCAAAATGATCAATGCGGATCCAACGCCTAAGGTCATCATCTCCGCCTCAGGTATGTGCGAGGCGGGGCGCATCCGTCATCACTTAAAGCATAATTTGTGGAGACCGGAATGTACGGTCCTCTTTGTGGGGTATCAGGTAGAGGGCACTCTCGGCAGGCGGCTTTTGGACGGTGCGCGATATGTGGATCTGTTCGGAGAGGATGTCAGGGTTTCGGCACATATCGAAAACCTTGAGGGGATATCGGCACATGCCGACATGCTCCAGCTGGCAGATTGGATATCCGCAATAAAAAAACGGCCGGTAAGGGTCTATGTTAATCACGGCTCGGACGGCGTCTGCGACAGCTTTGCCGAGACCGTTACCGAACGGCTCGGAATTGAGGCGACAGCTCCGTATAGCGGAGATGCGTTTGATCCGGTCACAGGAAACCGGCTTGCCGTCGGCAGCCGAAAAAAGATGCCGCGCGGCGACTATGAAAAAGAAAGGCGCTGCTCCGCAGTATGGACCAAGCTGCATACTGCCGGCATTCGTCTTATGAGTATCATAGAGCGCAGCAGGGGCTGCAAGAGCAAGGATCTAACGGTTCTTACCAACCGCATCAACGCTCTTTGCGATAAGCAGGAAAAGGAAATTAAAAAATGACAGCACGCGGTGAAATATCCGCTTGAATAAATCTATGAAAGGCAGGAAAAACTATGAAGTATATCTGTAATATTTGCGGCTTCGTGTATGACGAGGAGATTGGCTGTCCCGAAGAGGGAATAGCGCCGGGCACAGCGTGGGAGAATATCCCTGACGATTTTGCCTGTCCTCTCTGCGGAGTCGGCAAAGACGAATTTAACATGGAAACCGAGTAACGGAGGAAGCAAGTATGATAGCCAAAGATATTCACTATATCGGGGTAAACGATCATAGAATCGATCTTTTTGAAAGTCAGTATACGGTGCCGAACGGTGTGTCCTATAATTCCTATGTTATCACAGACGGAAAGATTGCCGTGATGGATACCGTAGATGCAGCTTTTACGCACGAGTGGCTTGATAATTTGGAAACGGTTCTCAAAGGCAGGAAGCCTGATTATCTGGTGATTCAGCACATGGAGCCTGATCATTCGGCAAGCATAGCTGTTTTTAAGAAAAATTATCCCGATACCGCCATTGTGGCGACATCAAAGGCATTTGCCATGATGCATCAGTTTTTCGGAAAGGATTTCACAGAAAACTGCACAGTCGTTTCCGACGGTGACACGCTGCCGCTTGGAGCACACACCCTGCATTTTGTAGCAGCCCCTATGGTGCATTGGCCGGAGGTCATCGTAAGTTATGAGGAGACGGAAAAAATTCTTTTTTCTGCAGACGCATTCGGCAAGTTCGGTGCGCTTGATGTAAAAGAAGATTGGGCGGACGAGGCAAGGCGGTACTATATCGGTATCGTCGGCAAGTACGGCAGGCAGGTGCAGGCGCTTTTGAAAAAGGCGGCGGCTCTTGATATACGTATTATCTGCCCTCTGCACGGTCCCGTATTAAGTGAGAATCTTGGTTATTATCTTGATCTGTACAACACATGGTCGTCTTATGCTGTTGAAGCCGACGGTATTGTTGTTGCATACACTTCAGTTTACGGAAACACCAAAAGAGCGGTCGAACGGCTTATCTCCGGATTGCGTGCGAACGGCTGTCCGAATATTGCGCTATATGACCTTGCACGCTGCGATATGTCTGCCGCCGTTGCCGATGCCTTCCGCTACGGAAAACTGGTTCTTGCAACCACTACCTACAATGCCGATATATTTCCTCCGATGCGTCATTTTATTGAGGCGCTGACCGAGCGGAATTATCAGAAGCGCACGGTAGCTCTGATCGAGAACGGCTCGTGGGCACCGCTTGCCGCCAAGGTTATGCGCGGAATGCTTGAAAATTCTGCGGACATTACCTTTGCATCAAATACGGTGAAGCTGCTTTCCGCACCGGATACAGACAGCAACAAACAGCTTGACGCTCTCGCGGAGGAGCTTTGCCGTGAATATCTGGCGAGGCAGGATGAAACCGCGAACAAAAACGATCTGTCGGCTCTTTTCAATCTCGGCTACGGGCTGTATGTTGTCACCTCTAATGACGGTAAAAAGGACAACGGCCTTATTGTCAACACCGTGTCACAGGTCACAAATACGCCCAACCGTATTGCCGTGACAATCAACAAAGAAAACTACTCTCATCACATCATAAAACAGACGGGCATAATGAATGTTAACTGCCTGAGCACCGAGGCACCGTTTTCGGTATTTGAAACATTCGGCTTCCAAAGCGGCAGAACGGTGGATAAATTTGCATCCTGCGAACCTCTTCGCAGCGATAACGGATTGGTCTTTCTGCCTAAATATATAAATTCATTTATGTCGTTGAAGGTTGTGCAGTATGTTGACTTTGATACCCACGGTATGTTTATCTGCGAGATCACTGAGGCACGTGTCATCTCAGACAGGGAGACGATGACGTATACCTATTATCAGAAGCATGTCAAGCCGAAACCGCAAACCGAGGGCAGAAAAGGGTATGTCTGCAAGGTGTGCGGATATGTATACGAGGGCGAAGAACTGCCGGAGGATTTCATATGTCCGCTGTGTAAGCACACAGCTGCGGATTTTGAACCGATCGGTTGAGTTTAACCCGATGAAAGAAAACTGAAAATAAAAACAGCTTTGGAAGGGATATATGGTTGCAATCTATCTGATCCGGTTCGGCATCGAAAGCATTATTGCAGCTTTTGCCCGCAGAAATTCCGATTGGTAATACAAGAGGTCCGCATGAAATAGATCAAACGGTAGATGATATGGAGCCGAACACCTTCAAGTGGGTCATTGACAAGGAAGCTACCGCAGCCGGGAAGGACTCCAAGCACGAGGAATGCTCCGTCTGCAGTTATAAGAAATCAGCCGTTGAAATTCCCGCGACTGGTTTCAGAAACGGCTCGGCCAGACAGCCCACCAAGCCCGGCAACACATCTTCTCCGCAGACCGGCGACAATAGCCGCCTTGCCTTGTGATTCTCCGTTCTGTGCATCAGCGGCGGCATTGTGACCGGCACAACAATTATGAGCAGAAAGAAAAAGATTTCTGTTAGATAACAAACAGAGTACAAACAGAAATCGGTAGGCTCGATTCTAGTGAGCATGCCTGTTTTTCACATGTACTTGTGCTTTCAAAGCGTAAAAGCCTTGTGTTTATCTCTTAATAATTGCCGCTGTCGGTCTGTCCAATCCGAGGCTTTTTATATATAAATAAGCACGAACAAATCATTAAAAAAGGGTTCTGCACAGAATTCTGAGCAGGATTACGGTATTTTCAGAGGGAGATAGTAATCTCCTGTTTTGATAGCAAAATAAAACTTTTCTTTTTACGGCGCTGCTGTGACTACTGATTTCACTCCTTCCGATAACGCAAACATTATAATTATGCAGCCGTACCGAAGGAAAAAATCGAGGCATGTGTTGCCGAGATTCAGGAAGAGCTTGAAGTGGAGTTGGATCCGTTACAGCGAGAAGCGGTTGAAATGGCACTGTGCAATCAGACTTCTATATTGACCGGCGGCGCAGGATGCGGCAAGACCACAACAGTGCGGTTTATTATCGGGGTTATGGAAAAACTTTCGAAAATATGCCGCATTTCAGGTGTCGAGATTGCTCTTGCTGCGCCTACCGGTATGGCGGCGAAACGCATGAAGGCGGCAACCGGCAAGGAAGCCAAGACAATTCATAAACTGATAGAATATAATCCGGTTCGGAGCATATCGCTTCCGTAAAAACGATCGTGTCATGCAGGCATCGAACAATTACGATAAGAATATCTTTAACAGCGATAAGGGCGTTGTAAAAATGGTGTCGGGAGAAACAGGAAAAGAGCTTGTAGATTATGACGGGATTCCCGTGGAATACGGAAAAAAGGAATTTGACCAGCTTAAGCATAGCTTTGCGATAATCGTGCATAAATCGCAGGGGGATCAGTTTCCTGTTGTTATCATACCGATCACCAATTATCACTCTGTTTTGTTGAACAGAAATTTGCTTTATACGGCGATGACCCGTGCAAAGCACAAGCTGATATTTGTCGGCGATAGGGAAGCGCTTGAATACGCAATTCGAAATCTCCAAGGGTTAAAAAGGAATACTGCACTTTGTGAAAGGCTAAAGAAAACAGAGCAAAAAGCAGCATAGAGAAGGCGTCGCTTCGGCGGCGCTTTCTCATATTTAAACATAAAAGTTTTACAGCATATCCTCTTGACAATCCCCAAAAAGAAATGTATAATAAACTCGTAAGTTAGTAACTCATAAGTTTATAAATAGGTGCTTTTATGTTTTATTGCAGAGAAAAAGAACTCGGCGATATGAATAAGCGGTATACAAGGAGTGGATTTGAATGCCTTGTTGTTTACGGCCGGCGCCGTGTCGGTAAAACGGCATTGATTAATGAATTCTGCAAAGATAAGCCTACGGTGTTCTTTTCGGCATTGAATGCAACATCCCAAGAAAATCTTGAGGCGCTTTCCAAAGCGATTTATGAAAAGGAGCATCCGGGTGCGGAAACTGCCCCTGTGTATCCGAGCTTTGATGCGGCATTTGCTGAGATCACACATATGGCTGAAACTGAAAGACTGGTATTCGTCATTGATGAGTATCCGTATCTTGCAAGAGCGAATAAATCGATTTCATCCCGCTTGCAGCATATTATCGACCATACCTGGACAAACAGCAACCTGTTTCTTATTCTTTGCGGCTCTCCCATGAGCTTTATGGAGTATCAGGTGCTTGGATATGAAAGTCCGTTGTATGGCAGACGAACCGGACAATATAAGATTCAGGCGCTGACCTATAAGGAAATGACGGTTTTTAATTCTAATCTTACGAATGAGGATCAGGCGCTTATTTACGGCATTACGGGCGGTATTCCGCATTATATCAATAAGCTGGATGTTGAGGGCGATGTCGACGCAGCGCTGAAAGAAAATCTCTTTAATACTTCCAGTTATCTTTATGAGGAGCCGGAAAATCTTTTGAAGCAGGAGCTTCGTGAGCCGGCAATTTATAATTCTGTGATTACGGCAATTGCCGGCGGGGCGTCCAAAGCAAATGAAATCGCAACCAAGGTCGGTTTGGAATCGGCTTTTTGCGCTAAATATCTTAAAGTTCTGCTTGACCTCGGAATCTTAAAAAAGGAGACACCGATCACCGAAAAGGCAGGAAGGAAAACCGTTTATGCAATCGGAGATAATTTCTTTCGTTTTTGGTATCGGTTCGTGCCGCAGAATGCCTCGGCGATTACGGCAGGTCGTACCGACAAAATTTATGACAGCGTGATCAAGCGGCATTTCTCAGACTATATGGGGCTCGTTTATGAGCAGATGTGCAAGGAATATCTGTTTCTCTATGCTGAGGATCTCCCGATCATACTCTCGGATATCGGTCAATGGTGGGGGAACGACGCAAAGGAGAAAAAAGAAGTTCAGATTGATATTGTTGGCACGCCGGTTGAGGGAAAAGAATATATTATCGGTTCCTGCAAATATCGCAATGAACCTATCGGCATAGACGAGTTTGAGCTTTTGAAGCACTATGCCGAGGTTTTCGGAAAAGGCGAGAAATATCACTACTATATCTTTTCAAAGAGCGGCTTTACCAAAGGGCTGCAGTCGCTCGGCAATAAAGGCGAAGTGAAGCTTATTACACTACAAGATATGTATGAGTGAAAATCGGCAAGGAGTATTGGAAATGAGCAAAATAACAATGATGGCTCTATCCCAAATTTTTCACCGTAGAACATTTCAACTTTAAGTCTGCCAAAGAAAATTTTCATAGCACCGTTATCCATACAATTACCTTTACGGGACATACTTTGAATAATGTTATGTTCAGCAAGTAATCGTTGGTATTCAGCGTGTTACAGGTTCCACCTTGAAATGTGGATATATGTCCACGGTATCGCGGCCATGATAGCAACGTCATATCTTGATTGGGATGAACAATTTGCAAGTGATGTTCTGACCGACGCATATGAAGGCATAAAATGCCGGTTCAATAATTCTGTTAAAGGTGATGAAAAGTAATGGCGGCTATTGTGACCGACAGGCTTACTAAAAAATATAAGGATCTGACCGCAGTCGATGAGTTGTCCCTTTCGGTAAGGAAAGGGGAGCTTTTTTCACTGCTCGGCGTAAACGGAGCCGGAAAGACCACCACCGTTAAAATGCTTGCCTGCCTTTTGAAGCCGACATCGGGCGACGCGATAATAGGCGGCAGAAGCATTGTAAAGGAACCGCAAAAGGTAAAGGAAATAATAAGCCTGTCTCCTCAGGAAACGGCGGTTGCACCGGCACTTACCGTTTGTGAGAACCTAAAATTAATGTGTGGTGTGCACGGATTTAAAAGCGATAAAACGGCTGCAAAGGTGCGTGAAATGACCGAACTGTTCGGTCTTGGCGCAGTGTCCGGCAAAAAGGCAGGCAAGCTGTCGGGCGGATGGCAGAGGAGACTGAGCATCGCCATGGCGCTGATAAGCGAGCCTCGGATACTGTTTCTTGACGAGCCGACATTGGGGCTTGATGTAATAGCGAGGAGCGACCTCTGGGATATATTGAAGGAGTTAAAAGGAAAGGTGACCGTGATACTTACAACGCATTATATGGAGGAGGCGGAGTCGCTTTCCGACAGGATAGGAATAATGCGTGACGGCAGGCTGCTTATCACAGGAACCGCTGAGGAACTCAAAGCTGCGGCAGGTAAGGAAAAATTCGAGGACGCGTTTGTTGCGATAGTTAAAGGGGGCAGGGCATAATGAGGTGTGCGGCTTTTGGCGTCAGGACCGCTAAGGAGATAATAAGAGACCCTTTGTCCGTCACATTCGGATTGGGATTTCCGATAGTCCTGCTGCTTCTGCTTTCTGCTATACAGGCAAACGTTCCGGTAAGCCTTTTTGAGATAGAAAGCCTTGCGCCGGGCATCGCGGTGTTCGGTCTGGCTTTTATGACCTTGTTTTCAGCCACCCTTATAGCCAAGGACAGGGAAAGCTCCTTTATGAGCAGGCTGCTGACTACGCCGCTTACAAGTGTTGATTTTATGATCGGCTATACGCTGCCGATATTCCCCATAGCCGTTTTACAGGGAGTCTGCTGCTATGCCGTGGCTGTTATACTGGGACTGAAGGTTACGGTCGGTATATTGTACGCGCTGCTGGCAGGTATACCTGTGTCGCTGATATTTATTGCCCTCGGTCTTTTCTTCGGCAGCTTTTTAAGCGTCAAGCAGGTCGGCGGAATATGCGGCGCACTGCTTACAAATCTTACGGCGTGGCTGTCAGGAGTCTGGTTCGATCTGGAACTTGTCGGCGGAGCATTCAAAAAAATAGCATATATGCTGCCGTTTGTGCATGCGGTCGAGCTTGAAAGAGCGGCGCTGCGCTGCGATATGGCAGGCTTCTTCCCTCACATCTGGTGGGTAACAGGTTACTGCCTGCTTTTATTTGCAGCGGCAATACTAATGTTTTTAAGAACAATGAGAAAAGGTTAGTGTATAAAAAGTGAAATACAATAAAACGGTGATATTAAAAAACGGTGAAAAATGTCTGCTTAAAAGCGCCGACGCAGCCGACGGGGCGGAGGTCCTCGACGCCTTTTTAAAAACGCATGAGGAGACCGATCATCTGCTTACATACGTTGACGAAAACACATTTACAGCCGAAAATGAAAGCGAGTTTTTAAAGGAAAAGGCGGAAAGTGAAAACAGCATTGAAATAGCCGCCGTCGTGGACGGTAAAATTGCCGGAACGGCAGGGATAGAGCCGAAGGGAAGCTGCTTTAAATTAAGACACAGAGCGGAATTCGGCGTAGCAATACTAAAAAGCTATTGGGGTCTCGGCATCGGTAAAGCGCTGACTGCCGCATGCATTGAATGTGCGAAGAAAGCCGGCTATACGCAGCTTGAGCTTGATGTTGTGGCGGACAACGCCTCGGCGGCCGCACTGTATAAAAGCCTCGGCTTTGAAGAATTCGGCAGAAATCCGAGGGGCTTTAATTCAAGAATATCCGGGTATACCGAGCTTGTGTATATGAGACTGGAGCTGTGAGCCGGGTCATATCGGGCAGGATAATTACTCTTGTCGGCTAAACATAAAGACAGCACCGGCGGTCATTCCGCCGGTGCTGTCTTTATAACATCGTTTTTATATCTGCACTTTATGATATATCTGAATAACGGATAAAGCAGTACCAGTGACGCGGCGATCCATGCGCCGGGATCACCGAAGCACAGCGCCGCGAATGCCGCGACCGAGGCATTTTTATCAATAGCTCCGCCGTTTATAAGCGGCGGCATTATGATGCATATCAGAGTTCTGGCGACCAGCTCGGCAATGCCTGCGGCAAGCGCATATGACGGTTTGAAAATGCCCTGAACGGCACTTCTTGTTACTATAAGAAAGCCGAGTATGAAGTACAGTGTCATATCTATAACAAGGTATGTACCTCCGAACCGTATCGACTCGGCGGTGACCTTGTCCGCACTCATGAATATATACTGATATCTGCCGCCTATGCCGAGCAGCAGTCCGGCAGTAAGACAGACAGCGTATATAACAAGCATTATTATAAGGGTGTGGAGCGTGCCTTTTTTGACCCTGTCGTAACGCTTGCCGCCAAAATTCTGAGCGTTGAAGCCGAGTATTGCGGAGGCAAGTCCGTTAAAAAACGCCATTAGGAAGTTTATTAGTTTGTTTGCGGCTCCGAACCCGTTCTGTGCCGGCGTCATTGCCGCCATTATTCCGTCGGAGCCAAGGTCGAATTTCACGACCGCACCCTGCATCACGATAATGCCTATCGCAAGTATCGAAAACTGAAATCCGAGCGGCAGACCGTTTTTGAGATGCACCGCCAGATCATTGAACCGAAACTTCCAGTCATCCTTTTGCGGACGCAGCTCCTTATATTTTGAAAACATGTAGGCGCAGCAGCCGATAAAGCTTAAAAACTGTGCCAGCACGGTTGCTATCGCGGCACCGGCAGGTCCCATTGAAAGCGGAACCAGGAAAACTATGTCAAGCGCAACATTGAGCACAGTCGATATTACAAGGAATATGAGCGGTGTGACCGAGTCGCCGTATGCTCTGAGTATTCCGCAGACGAAGTTGTAGCCCATCTGCGCGAAAATACCTATGAATATCACAAAGCAATAGACGTATGCTGCGTTATAGACCTCCGCATTTTCGGGCGTGACATTGATAACGCCAAGCATCCACGGCAAAAGCAGCAGCGACAAGGCGGTCAGTACCGCCGATATCACCGCCGAAAGGCAGACCTGCGCCGTAAATGACCGGCGTGTTCCTTGGGAGTCCTTGCAGCCGACGCATTTTGCGGTAACAACGCTGAAGCCTGCCGTGCAGCCGAATGCAAACTGCAAAAATATAAAGGTCAGCGCAAAAGTGTCGTTTATTCCGGCGACCTCACCCGAGGTCAGCACCTGTCCACAGATTATCGAGTCGGTAAGTATATATATCTGCTGCAAAAGATACGAAAGCATTATGGGAACGGCGTATATCAGTATCGACCTCCACGGCGTGCCGTTTATAAGGTCGACAGGCTTTGCGAGCCGGTTCAGTATACCGCCGGATTTAAGAGTTCTATTCAAAATAGCATCACCGCCGTTTATGTCGTGAGGTTATTATACAGTATGTATCCGCCTTTTTAAAGTACGTTTTTTTAATATCGGTGTTTAAAATATTACCGAATATGAAAAACGATGCATCAACAGATTAAAATGGTATTGTATTATCGATATTCTTTTGATATAATATACATTAAAACCGCAGAACCTGAATGCTTAATTGAAGGAGGATCATAAATGCTTGAAACACTTAAACCGCAGCGCGTTTTCAAACACTTTGAGGATATCTGCTCGATACCTCACGGCTCAGGAAACACCGATGCGATAAGCAGCTACTGCATCGATTTTGCAAAAGGATTAGGTCTTCATTGTGAAAGGGACGGCTCGAACAATGTTCTGATACGCAAGCCGGCGTCAAAGGGGTATGAGGAGCATCCGACCGTGGTGCTTCAGGGTCACCTTGATATGGTCTGCGAAAAAACAGCCGACTGTGACATCGATTTCAAAAAAGACGGGTTGAAGCTGAGGCTTGACGGCGATATGCTGTCGGCGGACAAAACTACGCTCGGAGCGGACGACGGTATAGCCGTCGCCATGATCATGGCGGTGCTTGAGGACGATACTCTCTGCCATCCGCCGATAGAAGCGCTTTTCACAACCGATGAGGAAACCGGTATGTACGGCGCCGAGGACTTTGATGTGAAAAAGCTCAAAGGTTCGACCTTTATAAACCTTGATTCCGGCGAGGAGGGCGTGCTGACCGTAGGCTGCGCCGGAGGCGCTAAGGTTGATATAAATATACCGGTAACATATGTCCAAAACACGCTGCCGTGTAAAAAAATAGCCATATCCGGACTTTTGGGAGGACACTCCGGTATAGATATAAATAAGGGCAGACAAAACGCAGATATGCTGCTTGGCACGCTGCTTGCAGGTATGCCGGTGGATTTCAAACTGGTGTCGATATCGGGCGGCTTTAAGGACAACGTTATACCCAATGCTTCGGAATGTGTCGTTGCCTGTGCCGGAGATATCGGGAAATATGTTGATGAATTTGCCGCGGCAAACACGATGCATACCGACAGCGGTCTTAAAATAACGGTTACCGATGCCGCGTCAGACCGCAGACTTGACAGAGCGTCGACCGAACGCGTTGTGCGGTTCATAAGCTCGGTAAGATCGGGCGTTACGGCTATGAGCGATAAAATAAACGGGCTTGTGCAAAGCTCGCAGAACCTCGGAATACTGGCGACCGAAAGCGACCATATAAAGGCTGTGCTTTCGGTACGCAGCAGCGTTGCCGCCGATAAGCAGAAGCTGCTTGACAGACTTTCGAAGGCGGCAGAAAACGTCGGCGCCGAAATATCCACAAGAGGACACTATCCGGCTTGGGAATACCGTGAAAAATCGCGCCTGCGTGAAATAATGGTTTCGGTATATAAAGAAATGTATGGCAAAGAACCGTCGGTCGAAATGGTCCATGCAGGTCTTGAATGCGGACTTTTCTGCGGCAAGATACCTGATTTTGACGCAGTCTCCACCGGACCGGATATGTGGGATATACATACAGTGGGCGAGCGCCTTTCGGTGTCGTCTGTTGAGCGTACATATAATTATTTGTTGGCTGTGCTTAAAAATCTTTGATTAAAAAGGTGATATAAAATGAAAAGAAACGGTGTAGAAAACATCAAAAGAGAACTTGAAAAGGGAAGTGCTCTGCTTGTCGCAAGCATACCGAACAGATTTTATCTTACCGGCTTTGAGACAAGCGACGGATATGTGTTCATCACAAATGAAAAGGCGTATTTTCTCATAGATTTCAGATATGTAGAAAAAGCAAAGGAGATCGTCGATACCTGCGAGGTAAGGCTGTCAACTTCTCCGCTTGCCGAGATAAACGAGCTTTGCCGTGAAAACGGCATCGACCGCCTGTTTGTTGAAAGCGAGAGCACCTCGGTCAGATTCTTTGACGATCTGAAGGCTGCAGTAGCACCCGTACAGGTGTCTGACAGCGACAGGTTTGACAAAGCGCTCCGCGATATGCGCAGCGTAAAAAACGAGGATGAGATAAATGCTATAAAGGCGGCTCAGAAAATGACCGACGATACATTTACATACATAATCGAACGCATAAGCGCCGGCAGGACCGAGCGCGACGTTATGCTCGATATGGAATTTTATATGCGCCGCATGGGCTCAGAGGGCGTTTCGTTCGATTTCATAGTCGTGTCGGGCAAGAATTCCTCGCTGCCGCACGGTGTGCCTACCGATAAAAAAATAGAAAACGGCGATTTTCTCACTATGGACTTCGGCGCCATAGTAAACGGATATCATTCCGATATGACCCGTACCGTTGCCGTAGGAAATATAAGCGAAGAGCAAAGAAGCGTGTATGATACGGTGCTCAAAGCCCAGCTTGCCGCTATAGACGCGGTAAAGCCCGGCGTCGTCTGCCGCGATATCGACAAAATTGCGCGTGATATAATTTACGGCGCCGGATATGAGGGCTGTTTCGGTCACGGACTGGGTCACAGCGTAGGTGTGGAGATACACGAAAAGCCGCTTTTCAACACGAGGTGTGACACCGTTCTGAAGGAAGGAACCGTTATGACGGTCGAGCCGGGAATATATCTCGAAAACAAATTCGGAGTAAGAATAGAGGATATGGTAGTGGCTGTAAAGGACGGCTGCAAGGTCCTCACAAACAGCAGAAAAGATCTTATAATCCTGTGATGTGATAATTTGCTAAAGCGAATTGTTAAAAATTGTATGTGTTAAAATGATGTGACCCAATAAAAAGAGAAGTTAACTTCCAAATA
>UQDO01000029.1 GCA_900539855.1 uncultured Oscillospiraceae bacterium | reverse complement strand
TACAAGTGCACAATTAGATTTTTGGCTTTTTACACCGCTAAACTAAAATTTATTTTTCAAATATCCTGCGGTGATTTGAAAGGGCGGACGCCGCATTTCTTATATCGTTTGTTGTTGCAATAGACAGATTTGTGTGGTAAAATCTGTTTGTACCTTTCAAAAATCAATGCAAAATGGCGGCAGGGGAACCGTGCGGTGTTCTTTCTCCCGTCAGCTTTATACTTTAAACAGATAAGGGTGGACTCTTTATGGTCAATTACAAACTGCTGCCGGGCGGCGCTTTGGACTATGCCGATTTTGACGGCACAAAAATTACCTTCCGCCATGACGGCTACCGCGGATTTCAGTTTCTGGTCTACTCTCACGAACGCGAATTTGCCGTGCGCCTTTGCGACGATCTGACCGGCGAATATTGCGGATTGAGCTTTTCGCTTGATTATTCCGTAACCGACGACGCTCTTGCCGTTTGCTGCCGTGTCAAAAACACAACCGACAGCGATTTTTCCGCCGACAGGCTGGGTGTGCGGCTCGGCACAGACTGCTATATGGAAAAATATCCGGACTGGAACGACCGCTTTTTCCCCACCCTGCTCCGCTGCGAAAAAACGCATTTCTGGGGATACTTCATGTCGCCGGACGGCAAGGTGCTGGGAATTTGCAGCCCCGACCCCGTCGCCTCGTGGAGCCTTGACTATAACCGCGCAGTGTACGGCAAGGAAAATCACGTCGGTCACAGGATATATTCGGCGGTGGTCGATCTTCTGAACAAATCACCTCAGCCGGCACGTCACCCAGAGGGGCTTTGTGTTCTTCACGCAGGCGAAGAAAAGAAGGTCACATTTTTCATAAAACTGCTGGGAAGCACAAACGAAGTGGCTGATTTTACAAAGCGGTACACCTCCGCTCCGTTTGTAGAACTAAAGCATTATACCGTTGAAATCGGACAAAAGGCTGAGGTTCTGTCAGACGGCGAAATAAAAATAACGGCACCCGACGGCAGTACCCTGCAAAACGGCTGCACCGTGAACAAAGCAGGACTTTACAAGGTCGAGGCGACTAAAAACGGAAAGTGCAGCGAAGCTTCACTTTATGTAAGGCGCCCGTATTCATTCTACCTTGAAAAGGCGGCTGCCGCGGCACTCGAAGCGCCGCAGAAAGCGAGCACGCATGCCGAATCGTGGTACGGCTTTTTCTCGGCGTTTTTATGGCTCAGGTATCATCCCGACGAGCAGTACAAAAAGCGGCTTCTAAAAGAGTTTGACCGTGCTTTTTCTCTTATGTATGAGGGTGACGGCTGTACGCCCGTGCCTGAAACATTTCCCGGAAGAATACAGAATCATTCATCAATGGTAAGCCTTCTGTGTGACGCTTATGAAGCGACCGGTGACACCGGATACCTTATAAAAGCGGGCAAAATAGCAAAAATACTCCTTGACAGCCAGTCGCCGGACGGCGCCTACAGGCTGCACGGCAGGGTTCACTACACCTGCGTTATATACCTTGCAAAGTCCATGCTTGAGCTTTACGATGCCGAAAAGGATATATTCCCCGATGCCGCAGCTCTGCATTTTGACTCCGCGCGCCGTGCCGTGGCAAATCTCGCGCTTTTGAAGGATAACATCAGCACCGAGGGCGAGCAGACCTTTGAGGACGGCATGATATCCTGCGAGGTGCTGCAGCTTGGGTTTTATGCGCTGCACGACGACAGTATACGCGAGGAATATACGAAAACAGCCGAGGAGATCTTCCTCAAGCACCGCTGCCTTGAGCAGTCGGTGGTGCCTGACGCACGCATGCGCGGCGCGACACTGCGCTTCTGGGAGACCATGTACGACGTGCTAATTAACAAAAACATGCTCAACAGTCCGCACGGCTGGTCGTCATGGAAAACATATGCTACATATTACCTTTATCTCTTGACCGGCAAATATGAGTATCTTACCGACACCATGGATACTTTGGGCGCCTGTCTGCAATGCGTTGACCTTGATACCGGCAGGCTGCGCTGGGCATTTGCCGTTGACCCGTCGGTAGACTGTGAACAGTTCGTGCCGTACAGGTACGGCGGAAAGCTCGAAAGGGCGCATATCAGCGAGCAGTATATAGACATGGTCAGCTACTGGTGGGTGCCTGACGGCGATACCGTCGTGCGCGGATATGCCATGCCCGACACAGGTCTTGTTGACGGACCGTTTAAAGGCGGCAGCTGCGACAATGACGTGCACGAGCATTTCAAGTGCCTTGCCGAAGTGGCGCTCTACAACGCCTTTGCTCATGAGCTGCCCGAGGGCTTTTCGCTTTTCGGCTGCACCGCAAAGTGCGACGGCGGCGTTTATGATTTTGAGACCGATGCGTCTTTTCTATACATTTATTCCCTTTGTGACCGTCATGTCACAGTATGCGGCAAAAGTCACACAGTACATAAAGGGCTGAACAAAATAACGGTGAAATAATTTCCGGCTGCCGCAAAGCTTCTTAAAAACGCGGCAGCCGTTTGTTTTAAAATATATTTTTTGGCGCGACCTACGGGTCTTAATTACGACTATATAGGTGAAGGGGCAAAAGGAGGGCTGTTTTGTGGAAGACAAGGAGATAGTGGAGCTGTACCGGCAGCGCAGCGAAACTGCCATATCCGAAACAGCCGCCAAATACGGGCGATATCTCGGCGCCCTGTCGTACGGAATAACTGGAAACGTTTCCGACGCCGAGGAATGTGTGAACGACGCTTATCACGGCGCATGGAACGCGATACCGCCTGCAAGTCCCGATAATTTAAAAGCCTTTCTTATGAAGCTGGTCCGCAGGATATCGGTCGATCTTTTAAGGAAACGCACCGCCAAAAAACGCGGCGGAGGCGAGCTGCCCCTCATTCTTGACGAGCTTGAAAACTGTCTGCCGGACAACAAAAACACCCCCGAAGCCGAGCTTGAAAGGGCTGAGACAGTAAAGCTCATCGAAGGCTTTCTTGATTCGCTTTCAGATACCGCCAGAAAAATTTTTGTGCTGCGGTACTGGTTCATGCTGCCGGTGGACGAAATATCAAAACGTACGGGCTTTTCGGCTTCCAAGATCAAATCGTCGCTCTTAAGATCGAGAGCCGGACTGCAAAGAGCGATAGCCGAAGCCGACGCAAACGAAAGGAGTGGTCGAAGGTGAATTCAAACGACCTTTTGGACTCTATAGGCGATATCGACAGCCGGTATCTTGACTGTGACAAAAAGGCGCCGCAGAGAGGCAGGAAAATAGTATTTGCCGCTCTTTCAGCCGCGGCATGTGTTTCGATCGGCACGGCGGTTCTTCTGTCGGGTATCCTGTTACCTATAAAAAATAAAAAAGGAGCGTTGAAAAGCGCCGGCATGCCTGAAAGTTCGGATATTGATGCGGCAAAAAACGAGACCGCCTATATGTCCTCTGGTGCCGACGGTTTGTTTGTCGACGATCCTAAAAGTGCGGCTGCCCGTATATTTATATATTATCCTCAAAACGGCGTGCTGCGGCACGATGACCCCGTAGCTGCCGGCGGATGCTCCGACATATTTAAAAAATGGTGCGAAAAGGCAGGGCTTGCCGGCGAAACACTTAGCGGCAGCAGAATAGGCAGGCAGGCAGGCGGTGAAAGGTCGCTTGAGCTTATCGTGTCCCAAAAGGTTTTTGACGCTTTGAAGAGCGACGCACTGCTGATGGAGTCCCTTGTCGCCACAATGTCCGAAGCGTTTGAGGTAGAGAAGGAAAACATTATAATAAACAAATAAGGAGAACGCCATGAAAAAGAACCGTTTATTCATTTCGGCACTGTGCCTTTTGCTTTGTGCCGCAACACTGCTGTCATTTTCCGGCTGCGGAACCGCCGTAAAGGCGGCGGACCTTATGGACGGAATAAAAAAAGGTACCGTCGCATCGCGCAGCGCCGACGACCGGTTTACTGCCGCAGGCAGCGACCTTGCGCTTAAGCTGTTTAAAGCTACCGCCGAGGGCAGCAGCGACAACCTGCTCATTTCTCCCCTTTCGATATGGCTTGCCCTTTCAATGACGGCAAACGGCGCTAAGGGTGAAACCTTGTCGCAGATGGAAACGCTGCTTGGCGGCGACATAAAGCTTGACGAGCTGAACGAGTACCTTAATTCATATGTAGCGTCGCTTGAGGGTGACAAAAAGAACACCCTCAGTATCGCAAACTCCATATGGTTCAGATCGGCTAAGGAAGGCATGATAAGCAAAGACTTTTTACAGAAAAATGCCGACTATTACGGCGCCGCCGCGTATTCCTCGCCCTTTGACAAAAGCACCGTAAACGACATAAACAACTGGGTAAAGCAAAACACAGACGGCATGATCGAAAAGCTGCTCGACGGTATAGACAGCGATGCCTTTATGTATATTATAAACGCCATGGCGTTTGAGGCTGAGTGGAGCACCGCCTATACCAAAAACGATCTGTCCGACGGCACCTTTACCGATATAAACGGCGCAAAAAAGCAGGTAAAAATGATGTCGTCAGAGGAACGCAGATATGTAACCGTCGACGGTGCTAAGGGCTTTCTAAAGGATTACAAAGGCGCAAAATACAGCTTTGCCGCATTTTTACCTGATGAGGACGTGCCGATAGGAGATTTTATAGCTTCGCTTGACGCCGGCAAGCTTAAAAACGCCTTCCGAAACGAAACCGACACCGCTGTACATGCCCGGATTCCAAAATTCAGATACAGCTACGATACCGAGCTTAAAGACACCCTTTCCGCACTCGGAATGTCAAGTGCATTTGACGGCAGCGCAGACTTCAGTGGAATTGCAGGCAAGCCGGGCGAGATATTTATAGACAGCGTGATCCATAAAACCTTTATAGCTGTCGATGAGCTTGGCACAAGAGCCGGAGCCGTGACCTCGGTATCGTTAAAGGAATCGGCAGCGGCGCCTGTTGACCCCGTGCAGATATACCTTGACCGCCCGTTTGTTTACATGATAATAGATAACGAAACAAAGCTTCCTCTCTTTATAGGCGCAGCTATGAGCATATAGTTGCCTATAAAACTACGAACCGGAGATGCCTTTTAAAGGGCACCTCCGGTTCTCTTATAAGGGGGGAATAAGCTTGTGTTTTTTGGCTAGGCTTTTGATCAGCTTATGATCGCCACATGTCCGCCCTTCTGGAAGAGCTGAACGTAATCGATTATGAACTGATTGTCGCCGTTTGTCCAGTAATCCGCGTCAAGCAGCGGATTGAGTACAGCCCTCGTCCTGTTCTGGATGCGCTCGTCGTCAAGGGTAAGTTTCTGATAGTTTGCACCCACCAGCATGCTGAGCACAATGTACTGAGGCTTTTCATAAAGATGCGCAGTCTCGGTATCCTTGTATTCGTACGAAGTGGTCTCGACGCCGTCCATGAAGAAGGTCACCTTTTCCTCGGTCCATTCGCAGGCGTAGGTGTGGAAGTCGTCATGGAGCGACAGCGACTCGGATGATTTGCGGTACTGCAGCCACGATTCGTAAGGCAGCACCTTGCCGAGACTTGTGATGTGCGACTCCTTGACCGACTCGTCCTTGCGCTCTGACGAACCGTTCGGGTATGTGAATTCGTGTATAACCGATGCATACGCCGTGCCGGGACCCCAGCACTCTGCGATGTCAAATTCAAGGTGCTCTCTGTCATCGCTCCAGGTCCACAGGTCATGCCACAGTCCGTCGCCGTCGGCAAGCCTGGCGCTCATTTCGACAAAGCCGTATGTGAACTTAAGCGAATTTTTGGTGCTCATATAAACACCGTAGAAGTTTTCGGTGTCATAGGTTGGATTGATATAGAGGCAGCCGTCGTTTACATAAAGATTTTTTGGGTCAGTCGAACGGGCGGTGCCCAGTCCGTACCAGTTGCCGTAGTATTTCTGAACGCTTGACTGCGCCTGCCATTTTTTGCTTATATCAAGGGTGTCAAACTCGTCGGTCCATATGAGCCTGTAATCACGTGAGGTATCGGTGCCGTCAAACGAGCCGGAAACTGCAGCAGCCGCATCTTCACCGGCAATGAGCTTGTCGGTAAACACCTTCACGGCGTGCGCCAGCGAATAGTTCCTGCCGCCAGATATGACCACGTTTTCTCCTACCGCTTTTATGCCGAACTCATCCCTGCCTATATCGACAGAAACGCCGTCGCGCTTAGCATTTCCGATTATCAGCTCGCGCCCGGAGGTCTCCTCGTCGTCGCGCTTTATTTCAAGACTGTATCCGGTCGCGTCTAAGACCGCCTTCTGCATGGCGTTTATCTCGATCATTGCGATGTACGACATATTGTATTTCGGCAGAACTATCGTATACCTGCCAATGTCCTCGCCGCCAAGCTTTATATCCTGAAAATTGCCTTCGGCTTTGTAAACATCGCACACATCGGATTTTATCTCACAGGTCTTGCAGTAGTCGTCTACAAATTTATTGACAGCCGCCTTTACCGCGTCGTCCGACATACCGTTTATGACGATGCTGCCGTCTATAAAGCAGATTATATATTCCGCCGCTCTGCCGGGCGCCTTTGTTTTCAGCAGTTCGATAGCCTTCTGCGACTGCGGACGGCTTGTTTTGCCTATTATTATTTCGCCCTTTTCGTTTACGGCGGTCGTGTCGTCAACGTTTGTCAGCTTTTCGCCGGTAGCGTCCTTGACCGACTTGAATATCATAGCGCCAAGGGTCGACATTTCGCTGTTATCGGCTGCGCGCACTATTGAAAATCCGGCTGTTGCGAAATTGACCGAGACCACAGGTCCGCTTGAAGCAGAGTCGGAGCCAGTGTCGCCACTTCCCTTTTTGCAGCCGGAGAGGGCGGAAATCACCATTAGTGCCGCCGCGGCAATGCAGATAGCTCTTTTTATAAGTTTCATATCATTTTCTCCTTTCAGGCATTTGAAGCGCCGGCTGCAAAAAGCAGACAGCCCTGAGATTTGAAGTATTCTATTTTCCGGTCGATAAGCTCCTCCGGCACCTTAAGTTCTTTGGCTACACACCGCTTGCACATGAAGGTCTCTGACCCGCGCCCCAAAAATTTTCTTGTCGTGCCGATGTCAAGGCTGCTCAGCGGTGAGCTGCATTTTATGCACGTCCCGTTCATTTGTCGATCACCCTGCATCGGAACAGCAGTGTCTCGTACGGCTTCATATTGCGCCATACAGAGCAGTTTTCGAGGCGGAACTCCTCGCCGCTCCATACATCATGCAGCATGAGCGTTTTGCCGGTGCTTTCCTGAACGCCCAGCTCCTCAAATTCGTATCTGAGCAGCTGCTCCTTTTCGGAAAGATTGAAAAATCCGACGGCTATATCGCCGTTCTCGAGATACCTTGCATAGGCTTTGATCTGCGGCGCCCACAGCGGATGCAGCTCCATGACCTGCCGGCAGCCGGCATCCTGATTTATGGCTATGACCTCTTTGTTTTTGAGGATGTTAAGGGTGGCGTCGTCAATCTTCCTTAGGTCGCAGCCTATAAACAGCGGTGAGCCGAGCAGTGCCCAGACCGAAAAATGCAGCAGATACTGGTCATCGTTTAATCCTTCCAGACCGACATTGCCCTTGCCGCGCATACCGACTACCATCATATCCATATCATTGAAGCAGCCGGCGCCGCCGTAAGGCAGGATATTGCTCTGCGCGTCTATTATTTTTTTGACCGATTCCCACGTATCAAAAACATCCGGAGTCGAACGCCACATGTTGGCGCCGGTTTCCCTTACCCATTTGGCAGTATCGTCATTGCCCCAGGTGCAGGCGGAAAAAAGTATGTCCCTGCCGCAGTTTTTGAGCGCCAGCCCCATCCGGCGGTAGAGGTACCTGCCGTGTATAAGGTTGCTGTGGAAGCAGTAATCATATTTTAAAAAGTCCACGCCCCATTCGGCAAAGGTCGCCGCATCGACATATTCGTGATCAAAGCTGCCGGGATATCCGTCGCAGGTAAGCGTTCCGGCGCAGCCGTACATGCCGAACTTAAAGCCCATTTCATGCAGAGCGTCAGCCACTGCCTTCATGCCGTTAGGAAATTTTTCGGGATCGGGCTGCAGCCTGCCGTTTTTATCCCTTTGCTTTAACGACCAGCAGTCGTCTATCACTATATAATTGTAGCCCGCGCTTTGCAGTCCGGTTTCCGATATCTTCCGCGCCATATCAAGGATAAGCTGCTCATTTATATCTCTGCCAAAGGTGTTCCATGAGTTCCAGCCCATAGGCGGTGTCATTTTCATAAAGCACTTGACCTCCGGTCGAATTTATCTTATTATTAGAATACAGCAGATTTTCTTTCAAATCTATTGTTATTTATTGCAAAATTATGTAAAATTATTTCAAAGTGAGGTATGTTTAATGCCTGTTGATCTCAGGGAAGGGCTGGTCGAAGCCGGCAGGCAGGACTGCAGCGATATGCATTCCTACGGCCCGTCGGTCAGGTTTTACTACATTGTGCATTACATAATCCGGGGCGCCGGTTATTTGCGGTCCGGCGACCGCCTTTACAGAATAACGGTCGGTCAGAGCTTTGTCATACGCCCCTTTGATAACGTGAGATATTACCCCGATCCGGACGACCCGTGGGAATACGCATGGATAGGCTTTACCGGGAAGCCGTATGTATCCGTGCTTGAAAAAACGGCGTTTATGACCGATCGGTGCATAATAGGCGGCGTTGATCCGAAAATAATTATGCCGTATTACGAGAAATTGCGGCAGTATTACCGCTCACGTACTAACGGAAACACGGCGGACGGACTGACCCTTGCGCTGCTCGGCTTGTACGCCGATCTGTACCCGGAGCAGGCGCCGAAATCTCAGGACGACCGGTTCAAAGCCGCCTGCCAACTTATCAACGCCGATCTGCACAGGCAGTCGTTCGGTGTTGAGGAGCTTTGCCGCACACTTGGGATCAGCAGGGCGACGCTCCACCGCAGCTTTATAAATTCCTGCGGCATATCGCCCGGCGAATACATAATTAGCTGCCGTATAGAGCGTGCCAAGGAGCTTTTGAAGCACAAAACGCCCGTAAAGTCGACCGCCGCGTCATGCGGATTTACCGATCAGCTGTATTTTTCCCGCGTTTTCCGCTCGGCTACCGGTATATCACCGACCGAATACAAGCGCCTTAACAGCGAAAATTAGGTGCCTGTGAGCAGACAGTCACCTGCGGCTTTAAAACAAAAAAGCAATCCGGCAGAGCCTGACTCTGCCGGATTGTTTTATTACAATATAAATTTATGACCGAAAACTCAACCGCACAGTATCCTTTCCGCCCTGTTTTGCGACTCTTTAGTCGGCTCCGGCACGCCGGATAACGGGTAGCTAAGCCCCAGCCCGGCGTACTTTTTAACGCCGAAGGTGTGGTACGGCAGAACCTCTACCCGTTCGACCGAACCGGGGGCAATACTTTGCAGCTCATCGATAAACGCGCGCAGTGCCAAAAGTGACCCTTCGTCATCGGTATACCCCGGCACAAGAACATGCCTTATCCACATCTTTCCGCCGTTTTTGGCAATATACCGGGCAAATTTCAGTATATTTTCGTTGTCCTTCCCGGTAAGGCGCCGGTGCGCCGCAGGGTCGATATGCTTTATATCAAGCAAAAACAGGTCGGTAAGCGAAAACAGCTCATGAAAATTTTGCAGCCAGCCTTTGTCCTCGGTAAAAGGAGAGCCGGAGGTATCGATAACTGTGCTGACCGACGCTGCCTTAGCAAGACGGAACAGCTCGGTCGCAAACTCCATCTGCAGCAGCGGCTCTCCTCCGCTTAGCGTAATACCGCCGCCGTTTTTCCAATAGGCGCGGTAGCGGCATGCGGCATCAAACGCCTCTCTGGGCGTCGCCTCATAGCAGTCGGGATTATTCCCATAGCTCGTTTCGGGATTGTGGCAGTAAAGGCACCTTAAAGGGCACCCCTGCAGAAAAATGATATAACGCACGCCGGGACCGTCAACAGCACCGAAGGTCTCGGTACTGGCTATTATTCCTTTTGTACTCATTTAAACCGCCGCACTCCTTTTCGGGCTTCAGATGCTGTCGTGAAAGGTCCTGCTTATAACGTCAAGCTGCTGCTCTTTTGTGAGCGATATGAATTTTACCGCATAGCCCGAAACGCGGATGGTGAAGTTCGCGTACTCCGGCTTTTCGGGATGCTCCATCGCGTCTATGAGCTTTTCCTTGCCGAAAACGTTGACATTGAGGTGATGGGCACCCTGATCAAAATATCCGTCAAGAATATTTACAAGGTTTTCTGCCCTCTCGTCATCATTATGCCCCAAAGCGCCCGGATTCATAGCCTGGGTGTTTGAAATACCGTCAAGTGCCCATGTATAAGGCAGCTTTGTCAGCGAATTGAGCGACGCCAGCAGTCCGTGCTTTTCGGCACCGTAGGACGGGTTTGCGCCCGGAGCGAACGGCGTCCATGCCTTTCTTCCGTCGGGCAGTTCGCCCGTGAACTTGCCGTATACCACGTTCGAAGTAATGGTCAGTATCGAGGTCGTAGGCTCCGAATTGCGGTAGGTATGGTGCTTCTTTATGTCGTCAAGGAAGGTCTTTAAAAGCCACTGACCGATCTCATCGGCACGGTCGTCATCGTTGCCGTAGCGCGGGAAATCCTCGCTGTCGCGCTCAAAGCCGCAGGCAAGACCCTGCTCGTTCCTGATTATTTTTACCTTGGTGTATTTAATGGCACTGAGTGAGTCAATGACATGCGAGAAGCCGGCGATACCAGTGGCGAATGTGCGTCTTACGTCGGTATCTATGAGCGCCATCTCGGCTGCCTCGTAGTAGTACTTGTCATGCATGTACTGAATGAGGTTGAGGGTATTGACATAAAGTCCTGCCAGCCAGTCAAGCATGACCTTGTATTTCGCGATGACCTCGTCATAATCGAGATAGTCCGAGGTGATGGGGGCGTAGTTAGGTCCTACCTGCTTGCCGCTTTTCAGATCCACGCCGCCGTTGATGGCGAAAAGCAATGCCTTCGCAAGGTTGGCTCTCGCACCGAAAAACTGCATTTCCTTGCCGGTCTGCGTTGCCGAAACGCAGCAGCAGATCGAGTAATCGTCGCCCCATACCGGCTTCATGATGTCGTCATTTTCATACTGTATCGACGATGTTTTGACCGAAATCAGAGCCGCATATTTTTTGAAGCTTTCGGGCAGACGGCTGCTGTAAAGCACCGTAAGGTTGGGCTCCGGTGACGGATCCATGTTTTCGAGCGTGTGCAGGAAGCGGAAGTCGTTTTTGGTGACCATCGGTCTGCCGTCGACCCCAATACCGCCGACCTCGAGCGTTGCCCACACCGGGTCGCCTGAGAACAGCTCGTTATAAGACTTGATGCGCGCAAATTTGACCATTCGGAATTTCATGACCAGATGATCTATAAGCTCCTGCGCCTCTTTTTCCGACAGCGTGCCGTTTTCAAGGTCACGCTCGATATAGATATCAAGGAAGGTCGATATGCGTCCGACCGACATTGCGGCGCCGTTCTGGGTCTTAATAGCAGCGAGATATCCGAAATAGAGCCACTGAACAGCCTCTTTTGCATTGGTCGCCGGTGCTGATATGTCATAGCCATAGACCGCCGCCATTTCCTTCATACCGTGCAGAGCCCTTATCTGATCGGTCAGCTCCTCGCGCTGACGGATGATCTCGTCGGTCATTGTGCCGTCGCCGCAATTGAGCTTGTCCTGCTCCTTCCACAAGATAAGCTGATCTATACCGTAGAGCGCCACACGTCTGTAATCACCCACTATGCGCCCGCGGCCGTAGGTATCGGGCAGTCCGGTAATAATATGGCTGCTGCGTGCCGCGCGCATTTCGGGAGTATACGCATCAAAAACACCTTGGTTGTGGGTCTTGTGATACTCGTTGAATATCTTGTGGAACTTAGGATTTACATGATATCCGTACATTTCGCAGGCTTCCTCAGCCATTTTTATTCCGCCGAACGGCATAAAAGCGCGCTTAAGCGGTTTATCGGTCTGAAGCCCGACTATTTTTTCGAGATCCTTCATCGACTCATCGATATATCCCGGACCATATGCGGTAAGTCCCGAAACGATCTCGGTCTCCTCATCCAGAACCCCGCCGTTTTCGCGTTCTTTCTTCTGCAGCTCCTTTAGCTTCCCCCAAAGCCTGTCTGTCGCCTCGGTGGACCCCTTTAAAAAGCCTTCGTCGCCGTCATACGGCTTATAGTTATTCTGAATAAAATCGCGGACGTTGCATTCTAATTTCCAGATACGGCCGCCGAACCCATCCCAAGCTTTATTTCCCAACATAAGCTTCATCCTTTATATAATACTCAAAAGCATCAGATCGCACAGCTGTGCAGCGCCGACAGAAAACAGCAGAAAAGCCTGACCGTGATAGCTGTAATATTTTCTGTTTTATACAAGACACAGTATGAATCCTTTTATGATACAACTATATATGGTATTGAAATTATATCATTGGGACTATATATTGTCAAGAGGAAAAGTGTTGTTTCAAATCTTTTGTCGGAATGTACATAAATCACGGATCTTTTTTGAAGTTTTAATTTATATTTTTTTAATTAACATCCGGGCGGCGGAAATTTATAAAAATCAAACAATAAAAACCTTGCTGCCCGTACAAAAGAGCCCGGCACCGCGGCAGTATTGCCGCGGTGCCGGGTTTATCGGTGATAAGGGCAGCTGCCGCAAGATCACCTGATGCGTTTTTTCTTTTTGCTTACGACTGCCGCCGCAGTGACCACACCGCCGCTGACAAACAGCAGGATTATCCAAAGCGGTGCATTGCTACTATCCCCGGTCTTAGGTGAACCGCTGCCGGCATTTCCTGTATTGCCGGTATTATCACCTGTGCTGTCGCCGCTTCCGGTATTATCTCCGGTGTTATCTCCGGTATTGCCTGTATCGCCGTCATTGCCGCCCGGCAGCTTTTCGATAACGGTGTTCTCATTGCGCTTTGCGCCGCAGACGGCACATTCCTCATGCTTCAGTCCGGTCTCGTCAGCTGTCGCCGCCTTGTCGACCTTCCAGACAAAGCTGTGCTCAGCCTTGTCTGCCTTGTCGCCGCAGGTGCACTCGTGCCAATGCTCGGTTCCGTCGTACTTCCACTCGTTTCCGTAATCGTGTGTATGGGGAGCTGCCAGCACTTCAAAATCAGCACTGCACTCGCCGTCTCTGTATACCACCGTCAGGGTATGAGTTCCTACCGACAGTCCGGCAAGATACTCGTTCTTCAGCGTGATAACAGTAACATCTGTGCCGACGGTATACCTGTCGGAAGCGACCGTAACGCCGTCGACCTTTATTCCGGTGAATTTGGAGACTGCGCCGTCGGCACGGAAAGCAAGGCTTCCGTCACTGTTTTCGGTCCAGCTGCCGTTTGCCCCTTCAACTACTCTATAGGTCGGAGCGTTACCCTTTGGCACGGTAATGACGGCAACTGCGCCGGCTTCATAGTTTTTGGTTTCCTTATATCTTATCTCATAGACGCCTGCCGCAAGACCTGTGATCCTTGAGCCGGTGCATACGATCCATTCGGCATCGCCCGCTTTGCGGTACTCCATATTAAAGGTCACTCCGGTGATACTGCCGTCGCTTTCCCCTAAAACTGTGGGCTTTTGCGGAGTAAGTCCGGTGGGAGCCTCCTGCGGTGCCTTTTTAATGGTCCACAGGATCGCTATTTCGTTTCTTGTACCGTCTATCCACTGTTTGCCTTCGGCAGGCTTTATATATACAAGATAATTTTCTGCATCGGTAGCCTTGTTTGTGCCTGAGTGTACAATATAATCGCTTCCGAGCGTCACTCCGGTATGCTCATTTCCGTCATAGACATATTCATTCGGTTCGGGTACCGGTACAACTACGACGGGAGGCGTGTATACGGGAACATAGCATGTGCTTATCGGTGAAACAAGGTCGGTAATGGTTCCTTTATAGCGAACCTCATAGGTGTGACCCGGCTCAACGGCGCAATAGATCATGTATCCGAAGTTGTGCCATTCCTCCGTGCCCTGTATACGGTATTCCAGAGCGTAGTTTGCATCCCTTACTCTGATATATCCCGGGTCGTCCGCCGTGTTCGGCGCCTCGCCCCGTACAACAGGCTTCGAATGGACCCTCTTTGCCGTTGTGGTGACGGTCGCCTCAATATCCTTGGTGGGGCTTCCGGTAATGACAATCGACAAGCTCTCACTTGCGGTCGCCACATATATGCCCGATCCGTCCAATGCAGCATTCATTTTCTTTATATCGCTGTTGCTGAAATAGTGTGTACTTACGGTATTCAGACGTATGGGATTATACCTGTCGCCTTTGCCCACGACCTGCACCAGCTGACCGGTGTTTCCGTAACGCCTTGCGCTGTCGTTCGCAGGCAGATTGATCTTTACCGTGAAACTTTCCGGGGCTTCTGTTTTTTCTCTCAGCACGACATAGCCGTCGGGATCGATAGCGGTCTCATAAGCATCGTCGTCAGAGACAAAATAGTTGCTTGTCACGGTATTGCCGGTGATTGTCATAGGCACAGTTACGCCTATCGGAGGGGTAATACCGACCATGGCGCCGTCGGTCAGTCCGGCATCGGTTATCCTAAGCGAGGACGAAATTAAACAAATGTTATTAAGACTCAGGTCACTATACAATCTGTTGCCGGTGACATTCACGTTTCCGCTCAGCGTCACAGTGCCGCTGCTGTTCATATGTACGCCGCCGCTGACATTTCCGGTGTTGCCGGTGACGGTGCCGCCCGCAGCGTTCCATTTGCCTCTGTCAACATATATACCGCCGCCGCGATTTGCGGTATTGTCGGAAACAGCGCCGCCCTTCTGTTCAAACACAGGGTAACCGCTGTAGCCGGAGCCGGTGTTGTACACACCGCCTCCGTTTCCTCTCGCAGAATCGTCGCTTTCGGCGGTGTTGTTCTTTATTTCGACGTTTTCCTTCATGGTCAGGGTCACACCGCCGCCGTAGTTACCCACGCCGCCGCCGTTTTGCGCTTTGTTGTAACTTATTACCGAGCTGCCTGTCAGAGTAACGCTCACTTCTGCGTCCTTGCCGGCAGAATTGTATATTCCGCCGCCGCTGATCTCAGCCTCATTGCCGCAGATCATACCGCCGTTCATGGCAAACGACGCGCCGGTCGTTTCCGCCGACGAGCCGGAATCGGCACCGTTGTAAACACCACCGCCGCAGTTTGAGCTGTTGCCACTGATCGTGCCGCCGCTCATAATGACGATGCCGAGATAATTATTCAGACCGCCGCCGTATGCGCTCTTGTTTTCGGGATCGGTGCGGTTGTTGCTGATATCGGCGCCGTCGAACATTGTGACGGTACCTCTGTAGCTATATATACCGCCGCCCGAGCCTGCCGCATAGTTATCGGAAACCGTGCCGCCGAACATATTGACGGTTCCTCTGTTGTAAATACCGCCGCCAAGGCCGTAGTTGCTTGTGCTGTTGTTTTTGACAGAGCCGCCGTACATGCTGAAGTAAGCATCTTTACCGACTATAACACCTGCGCCGTAGCTGCTTGTGGTATTGCCGGAAATATTGCCGCGCCACAGTGCGATGTCAGCCCGGTCATTGTTTATTCCGCGGCCGGTCCTGCCGTAGGCATGGGTTATCTCGCCGGTCTCATTCGCGCTGCAATCGGTCAGCGTCAAAGTATTGTTTGCATTCATGCTTATTGTGGCTGCAGAAGCGTCGCAGATGATGCTGTGACCGTTGAGGCAAAGCACATTGCCGCTTGCAGGTTTCCACGAATCGGTAATGACCACATCGTTCTTAAGATAATAATGACTGTCATCTGCATTTATCTGGTCAAGGCTTGTTATGCCGACCCATTCGGTATCAGCATTGTGGATATGTGCTTCCTCCACCGCAGTATCAAGGGTGCAGACGCAGTGTCTGTGCGTTTTATCGGTCCTTTCGACCAGTTTGAGATCGCTGCCGCTTTTTACAAGCTCATAATCGTCGCTATCGGTCGCAAACACAGCGGTATCCGCAGAACCGCTTACCACCGTCTGCTCCGCAGTGCCCGAGATCTTTATACAGGCTTCTTCGCCGATATCAATGGCAGTAAGAGCCGCTGCGGCGGCAACATACGCATTTCCGCCGTTTATGTTGTTCTTTATTACGGTGTTGTCCTGTATCGAGGTTGTAGTACCTGCCGCATACAGTCCGCCGCCGCAGCTGTCCTCGCCGTTCTGGACCTTGTTGCCGGTAATAACGGTATTTTTAAGGAAGAGCTTGCCGTTGTTATAGATACCGCCGCCGCAATAGCCTTCACCTGTTACCTCGTTGCCGGCTACCGTCGCATTGTAAACGATGATATCTCCGCTGTTATAGATGCCGCCGCCGTTTTCGGAGGACTTGTTGCCCTCTACGGAGCCGCCCAATATGCCGCTGTATTTATTGGAGGACACATATATTCCGCCGCCGGTCCTGGCACTGTTTGCGTCGCCGGAATCGTTGCCTCCTATTACGCCGCCGTTCATTCTGAACTGAGCATTGAGTCCCGAAACATAAACGCCGCCGCCTGCGTTGCCGCCCTTTTGAGCCGTTACGGCGTTACCCTTTATTGTGCCGCCGTCAAGTGTGAACAAACTTTTATTATACACACCGCCGCCGCTGTGCCCGGTCGTATTTTGAGAAACGGTGCCGCCCATGATCCTGAAATTACCGTTGACAACGGTGCCGTCCGAAGTGGTATAGTCCATTGAATAATCGTTGTATACACCGCCGCCGAAGCCGTTATAGGTGCTGGTCGTGGTGGTCTTATTTCCGGATATAGCACCGTTTTCCATGGTGAAATCACTGCCGGTGTTATAAACGCCGCCGCCTGCTTCTTCGGCTTCGTTGCCGAAGATGCTGCCGTTCTTCATATTGAAGGTGGCTTTTCCGTTATAAACGCCGCCGCCGTTGCGTGCGGTGTTTTTGTCACCTTCCGCGGTGCCGCCTACTGTGCCGCCATACATTGTAAATACGCTGTTTTTACCGTTATGCACGCCGCCGCCCGAGTATTGTGTGCTGTTGCCGGAGATGCTGCCGCCGTACATAATAAATGTACCGGCATTTTCAACGCCGCGGCCGGATTTTCCCGACTCGTGAGTGATCCTGCCGGGATCAGCCGCACAGTCGGTAACGGTGAAGGTCACATCTTTGTTTATAGTAACGGTATTATATTCACCGTTGCTTTTATCGGGCTTGCAGATGATATCCTTGCCGTTAAGGCAGATCACCACGCCGTATACAGGCTCATATGTACCGGTGACCTCAATATCGTTTTTTAGATAATAGTAGCCTTTGTGTGTTATCTCATCGAGACTCGACACGCCGGTCCACATCACATATGAAGTGTGAGTATGACCGTCGATAGCAAGTGTTCCGCCGCATACGCAGTGATTTGCATGGCTCGTGCCTGCCGCGAATACGGTGACAGACAGCATTCCTGCTATCATTGCGAAGCAAAGCAGAATTGCAAGCAGCTTTTTCTTCATAAATGTCCCTCCGTTTACAGATAGTCCGCATTGTTTCCGACGGCGGACGCGCCGGGAGAAAGACAGCCTTCCGGCAGTCAGATATATTTGTTTACCGTATACCTCTCCAACATTTTATTATAATTATATATCAAAAAGCCGACGGCAGCGGTCCATTTCGCGAAATGCTGTTTTTTAGGTGTGAAATGCATTTAATATTTATTAGACTGCGAGCACTTAAAGATCGTTTCAAAGCGGTGTCACAGCAGCTGCAACACAAGCATAAATCCCGTCAGTATTATAAGAAACGCAAAATTGAACAGGGAAAATTCTTTAATATAGGAGCCTGCTTTTCCGGGATTATGCTTGACATATTCCCTGAAGGTGATCAGGCTTGCCAACGAGGAGATCAGCGTTCCGACCCCACCGATATTAACGCCCACGAGCAGCTCCGGATAGTTCCCGGTAAACTGCGACAGCAATATTGCCGACGGGACATTGCTGATGACCTGACATGAAACGACGCTGAATAACAGGGTGTTCTTTTTCAATAACATGGAAAACAAATCTCTTACCGCTTCTATCCTTGCCATATTTCCTGCAAAAACAAAAAAGAAAACGAAGGTAAACAAAAGCCCGTAATCCACCGTTTTCAGCGCTTTTCTGTCTGCAAACAAAAGAACGCCGGGAATGATTATCAGTCCGATCCAATAGGGGATCGTGCGAAACACGATTACTATCGCCAGCACAAACAGTGCGAGATACAATATTGTCTTTTTAGGATCAAGCACCACGCGTTCGTCGCACAGCACAAGCGGTTCCGGCTTTATAAAAGCAATGCAGCTGACCGTTATCGCAGTCACCGAAAGCAAAAACGGCGGAGCCATTATCTTTATAAACTCAAGATCCGGTATTTGGTATTTTGTGTACAGATATAGGTTCTGCGGATTTCCGAACGGTGTCAGCATCCCACCCAAATTAGCCGCAATATTCTGCATTATAAATGTGAATGCCATATACCGTTTCTTATTTGCTGTTGATAATACGAAATATCCGAGCGGAAGAAATGTCAGGAGAGCCATGTCGTTGGCTATAAACATGGAACCGACGAAGGTAATGTATACCAATGCTAAAATGCTGCTGCGTGTCGTCCTGAATATTTGTATTACTTTTTTTGCAAGAATATAAAAAAAGCCGATGTTTTTGAGTGCACAAACGACCGCCAAAACACAAAAAAGGCAGGTCAGTGTTTTGTAATCGAAGTATCCCGAATATTCCCTGTCGATCGGCACAATAAAGCTTGTTATTATTGCAGCGAGCAGAGCAATGCACATGACCGTATTATTTTTGATAAAAGAAATTAAGTTTTTTCGAAAAAAGCAAGCCATCAGTCGATTCTCTTTTCATTTAATGATTCCTGCTCAAATTATGTGCGGCAAACAACGTATAAAGTCCAAAGCGCAAAGCACAATTCAAAGCAGAAAGCAAATGCAAAAAAGCAAAAGCAATGTCTGCTTGAACCGGGACTGCACAAGTACATGAAAGCAGGGGGCAGACATTATTACTGCGCCGCCTGCCGCCTGTACATAACGGCATCAAAACAGAAAAATCGAGTATTCATAAAGTTAAATCCCTTATGAATACTCGATATGTGACTGCGCGACGGAACAGCACAATTATTCTTTCGGAACTGCAAGCAAACGAAACCTTATGCAATTACAGGGACACAAAACATCTATCGAATACTTTTCTTTTGAACCCCGATATGTAAAATTTCCTCCGCAGCGAACGATTTCACAGTATGTATAAATTTCAGATATTGCACGGGGACAAAACCCATGCGGAGTTTCGTATTCAAAAGAAAAAACATCACCTTTTTCCAGACCGAGTCTGCAATCTTTTGCATAACCATCGGTTACTTCAACACGAAAGCTCCATTCCTCTTTAATCCATTTATTCATCTGCAGCCTTCCTTTGCGGTATTAAGCGAAGAAATTAACATTCTTCTGATTGCGCCGCATTGATTTTGCAACGGTTTATATGTTGATTCCGCAATATAGCCGGTTTCAAAAAGAAGTTCAAGCCAATACTCTGTTTCAAAGCATTCCTTTTGTGCTATTTCCAATTTTGAAATAAAGTCTTTTTTACCTTGGGCATACTGCGCCTCATGAATATTTGCTCCGATACTTGTTCCCGAACGTAACAGTTGACTTGTCAGAACCGATTCTTTGTATTTTGATTTAACATCACGGCAAAGAAATACGATTTGCTTGGCAAAGTCTTTTGATTTACAACGCAAAATGCTATCCGGCATTATATTATCACCCCAACGAATTATATCATAAAACTCTTTACCTGTAAAGAGACAGTGATATGCCTCGCCGCGCTCGGCGTGATATTTTTGCCGACGCAAAAGTGATATTGTGCCGTTGGCACAGTGATATTATATTCGCCGTTTACACTCGCAAAGCGAATATCACCCGGCAACGCCGGATATCACTGCACAGTAATACCTCTCGCCGTAAGGCGAATATAACTGAAAAAGCGATTGCAAAATGCAATCGCTTTTTCATGTGCCTGTACGACGAAATCGCACAATGAATAATCCCGCTTAAAATACGGTATTTTGGTCTCTAATTCCGTATATATCCTCATATCAATTTGGATTGACGAAATAGAACAATTCCCATTGTTTAATCGCATTGGTTTTCTTGTTTGTTATTATACATTAATTCAACCGTAAATGCAAGAAATTCATTTGCCTATGTAAAAAGCCGACAGTCAGACTGCCGGCATTCGTTTATACAGTTTCGGTTGCTTCTGTTCCGAATTTCGTTATCACCTTTATTGTTCCGTCCTTAAAAACTTTAATGCATTCCACTACCCTGCGAATCACCATATCGTCGTATTCGGAAAATGATGTATCGTGACTGTCAAGCCAATCGCAAAGCCGCTTAATCTCGGAATTAACTTCTGTGCTTTTTTCAAGCTTTGCTTTGGCAGTTGCCTCCTGAGCACGAAGGGACTTGATTTCATCGGCAACCTTTTGGATACATTCAAGATACCTTGTTTTGTCACCGCCTGTATTGCGATAGCTTGCCATATAGTTTTCCATTTCCTTGGTTGCTTCTTTAATACGTTTTTCAATAGCGCCGAGATCAAGATTCGCTTCATCGCCCGTTACGGCATAAGCAAGATTGGCTTTAATCAAAGCAAGCGCTTCCGCATTTTCATTCATTGCTGCTTTAAGAGCGCGGCATATTGCGCTATGAAGTTTATTTTCCTCCAGCCCCTTTGAATACGGGCAATACTTTTTACCGTGCTCGATTCTGCTGAGGCAACGCCAATATATCCGCTTTTCATCACCCTGCGTCCAAGTTTTTCTCTTATACGGACTGCCGCACTCGGCGCATATCAACAGTTCGGAAAGCGCATACTTCCCGCTGTATTTACCGAGAGAGGTAAGCGTTTTGTCGGATGTTTTGCGTTTGCTGCTGCGCCGCACCAATTCTGCCTGTACCGCATTAAACAGGTCACGGTCAACAATTGCGGGGTGATTATTGCTTACAAGATATTTTGTGCGCTCGCCGCGGTTGATTTTTGTGTGTTTGCTGATGCAGTCGGTACGGTAGGTTTTTTGATAAATCACATCGCCGACATATTTTTCGTTGGTCAGCATTTTCCGAATGTTCTCTTTACTCCAAACCGGTTTTCCGGTCGGGGTTTTTATACTTTTGATTTCAAGATATGCCTTGATCTGATCGAGGCTGTGTCCCTCATCATACATTTTGAAAATATTTCTTACAACCTCGGCTTCCTCCGGAATAATGCGCGGCTCTGTCTCGCCTTTTTCCTTGCGGTAGCCCAGCATATTAAATCGACAGGCGTAAGTACCGTTTTGCATACGCTTTCGTATTCCCCAAGAGATGTTGGCACTTATATTTTCACTTTCGGATTGTGCCATAACACTGTAAATGCCGATATAGGTTTCGCTGTCTTCCTTGAGAGAATCAATATTCTGTTCCTCAAAATATATGCCGATTCCCATTGCTTTCAGCTTTCGGACATAGTTGATGCTGTCCACAATATTACGGGCAAAACGGGAAACCGATTTTGTGAGAATCATATCGATTTTGCCTTTTTCGCAGTCCCGTATCATTTTAAGAAAACCGTCTCTCTTTTTGACCATAGTACCTGTGATGCCTTCATCGGCATACACATTTACAAAACGCCATTTCGGATTTTGATTGATATGCTCCGTATAATACGAGACCTGAGCGCGGTAGCTGTTAATTTGATCCTCTGCGTCGGTAGAAACGCGGCAATAAGCCGCAACATTCAGCGGACGGTTTGAATTTTTCCGTGAAGCAAGCGCCGGATTTGCTTCTATTTTAGTTATTATTTTCTGTCTCGGTGCTGTCACAGCCGTTTCCATTGCTATTCTCCTTATCCTTTGAAATTTCCGCACCGTTTATGAACCTTACGGTTATGGTGCCGTCCTTACTTACTATGATTTTATCTACCGTGTCGCGAAGTACCTGAAGATTGATTTCTTCGGTTATTTGCATTTTACCGAAATAATAGGCAAGGACGGTATTGAAAGCCTTAGCTGTATCTAATGTGCAGCAGTCGAATTTATCCGATATATTTGAATATATGGCCTTTTTAATCGGCATAAAATCGCTGCTTTTTCGTTCCGCCATTCGGTCGGTTTCCTTTTCTGCCCGTAAAACCTCTAATGACGGAGCATAGGTATTCTCGGCTTTGGACGGAACGATCAGTACATCAGGATTTTCAATTACTCTGCTGAGAACAGAGCGTATTTGACCGTAAAACACGGTATCGTCTATATAAGTATCGGACTTACAACCGCAGGTGCAAAACCATTTTTCACGGGTACTGCTCCAATTTCGTCTGCGGGTGAAGCGCCCGCCGCACTGCCCGCAAACGGTATGGTATTTAAAATACTTTTCCCGTTCGGAATCGATTTCCCTTGTGCCGCATTTTTTCAGCCGTATCTCGTTAGCCCTTTCAAATACCGCTTTATCTACGATAGCGGGATACTCATCATCTCCCGTATAGTGCAGATTTTCAAGGATGCGTCGCACCATATGCTTATTCCAAACTGTTTTATCTTTGTAATATACGGTGTTTTCGGCAGTTAAGCGGTCGGCGATTTTCTGTAATGTTCCGCCGCTTATGTACTCATCAAAAATACCTCTTACAACCGCACTTTCCGTTTCGTTAATTAAAAACCGAAATTGATGTTTATTATATCCGTAAAGAAGCGTTCTCAGTTCCATATAATTTCCTCCCTCAGTTTTATACCGCACCGAAGCTCAAACACAAGGCTGTCCGGCATTACAGCCACCTTATTTACCAGCTTGTCAAAAATATTGAAATCGAAAAGAAGAATTGACTGCGGTAATTCTTCAAGCTCCTGTATTGCTTCGCGCAGCAGCTCAATACACCGCTCCTCCTCGTTATCGTTCATAAGCTTTATACGGCGGCTTCTCAGCTCGTTTATGCGTTGCTTGATTTCCCCGGTCTGTTCAATGAAGGTGATCTCGTCAATAATCTTTTGCGAGTGAAAGCGTACATACATAGCGTTTTGCTCGGCAAGTTCCGCAAGCTCCGTATCAATGTCAAGCACGGCAGAGCTGCTGTTAAAAAATGCTTTTCTCAGTTCCAAAAGCTTTTGATAAGCTTCTTTAATGATAAGCTCTCTGTGCTGCTGCAATCGGTTATACATAAAAACAAAGCTCTTTTTGAGCGCTCCTTCCGATAGCGGGTGTGTTTTGCACCTTTGCCCGGCAACACCGTTTTTTGAACAAATCCAGGTCGGTTGACTGCCTACAATTCTCTTTTTGTATACACGACCGCAATCACCGCATATGAGCCTGCCTGCAAAATTTTCGATCTCCCGCTTTTGTCGCTTACCGTAAATCAGCATATTCCTGTCAAACATTTGCTTGACGGTATGAAATGTTTCCTTGTCAATAATCGCGGCGTGAGTTCCCTCAACATAATATTTCGGAACTTCGCCTCTGTTCGGAATATTTCTCAAGGGGAGAACGGGAGGAGTATAAGACTTTTGGTACAGGCTGTCTCCGCAATACTTTTCGTTTGTTAGTATATATCTGACCCTTTCCTTGACCCAAGGCTTTCCCGGCACGGAATCTTTATTCAAGTCGGCTACAATTTTACCGATTCCTTTGCCGCCTATATACTCTCGGAAAATTCTGATGACGATTTCCGCTTCCTCCGGTATGGGAATTAAGGTTTTATTCTCTGCCTTATATCCAAACGGAGCCGTATAATTATAAAACTCTCCGTTTTCCATTTTCATACGAATAGCTGTAGACACTCTTTTCGAACCCGACAGTGATTCGCTTTGTGCAAAGGCACTTTTAATGTATAAAAGCATTTCCGAGTTCATAGTTTCGGTGTCTATGGCGTCATTCTCAAACAGAACGGTAGTACCGTAGGATTTCAGCAATCGGATGTTTTCAATGCACTCCAAGGAATTTCTTGCGAATCGGGAAACGCTCTTTACAAAAATACGGTCAATTTTCCCGAGGCTGCTGTCCTTTATCATACGGTTGAAATCGTCACGCTTGTTTGTGCTCGTTCCGGTTATTCCTTCGTCGGCATAGATATCCACAAGCTCCATATTTTCCGAACGGTTCAGAAAATCGTTATAATACTTGACCTGTGCAATAAATGAATTTTCCTGATCCACCGAGCTTGTGCTGACGCGGCAATATGCCGCCACACGAAGCTTTTTATCACCGCACAACCCCTTTGTCGGACGAATTATCTTTACATCCTTTTTAATTGCTTCCTGCATTTGTTTCACTCCCTGATGTTTCTTTTCAAAATTGTACGGCATAATCCGATATTTGTGAAATGTGCGATTATGTAGAATGCCGGTGTTTCCGGCATTTTAGGTTAATGAGAAAATGACGGGCAATTCTGCCTGCTTGCTATTTTCTCGTTGAGCCTCATAAAAACCCTTTCGTTAATAACTCCGTCCGACAGCATTTTTTTAATAATCGTGTAGGCGCTTATATAAATTGCTTCTTTGTTCGGAGCATTGTCTTTACATTCACACATCGGCACAGTCCTCACTGTTTATCTTTGTGGCTCAGCTCCGGCAGCGCCTTATCCGATTTTGCGTTGTAAGCAAGCATAATCTGATGAGCGAACCTGATGTTTTGCGGGTGCTCGCAGTCGGTGATAATTTTGTTACGGACGGAGATCGGCTTTTTGCTTTTCAAAGCCGCAATAAGTACAGGTCTGTCATACTTACCGTTATAAAACTGTACGAACTCGGTGATTGCCTTTACGATTTCATAGCGCAAAGAATCCGGCTTGCCGTTCCACGCCTCAGCAATAATGCTCAACGCTTCAACATAAAGCTCTTTTCCAAGCACCCTGTAAGCGTTCAAGGCTGTGCTGACGCAGGCGATATGCTTTTTGTGCCGCGTTCCTTTCACATCAACGGAAAGTCCGGCTTCTTCTGTTGCGCGGCAAAATGCTTTTGCTTCCTCATCCTCGCCGTATAGGTTGGCTCGTAGTCGTTCACCTGCGCTTGGCTTTGACGAAATCCCGGTTTGCTTGGCAAAGAGCAATGCTTCCTCCTTTTCCGAAAGGCCGTAATACACCTTACAGAGAATTTTTACCGGATTGTTGTCGTTCATTGCTTCGCGGGCAAGAATGGTGTGCTGACCGTCAAATACATGGTAAACGCCGTCGCGCAGGCTTACCTTCGGCTCATTGGCGATTCGTTCATCCCAGGAAGTTACAATCTGCGTTATTTTATCGTTATGCTGTTTTCTTTGATAGACATTTCTGTCGATCACAAGGCGTTCGCTGTTGATTTCCATGAGTTTATAAAGTGGCTGCATATCTGTTTTCCTCCAAATTTTTAATATAGTCCTTCAGCGGTTGTATAATTTCTTTGACCTGTACAACATATTCCGGCAAGGTCAAGAGTTCGGGAAAATAGTCGAGACAAAAGTCCATAGAACTGATGACCTTTTCTATTTCACTCTCAAAGGTCATCAGCATATCCTGCGGCGTGATTTTGTTTGTGTCTGAGGGAATATGAGTTGCATCGCACATTCGTATTGCCTTCATCAAATCCCGTTTGTTCTTATTTCGGGCTTTTTCTTCGGGAGTCGGTTCTTTATAAAGATTTTCCGCAAGCTGTCTGCGTTCCTCAGCGGGAGCTTTGGCAATAGCTGCAACATCCGCTTGCTTCGGCTTGATTTTCCCGGAGGTAATGTCCTTTGTGACACCCGGCAATACTTCTTCGGCAGCGTCAACACCGTCAACAAATTTCTCGGCGCGTCTGACGGTTTTTTCATTTGTGCCCATTTCGGTAGCTATTCTACTTGATGTGATATGCACATCATCCGGTAAAGGGACATTTTGTCCCTTTACCGACTTTTTGTGTTGATTGCCACGAAAACCGTCAGATGCTCCTCGAGCCATTTTTTCAGTTTTATATCTTCTGCCTATCAGCATTTTCTTTTGTGCATCGTTGAGATTTCTTCGTCCAAGCTGATTCAGGCAGATCCAGGATATCGCTTCGTATCTGTTTTCAAACTCCCGTTCCTTAATTCGATACTTAATTTCGGGATTATCTTTTAAAATTTTGTATCGGTGGTGACCGTCAACAATAATGTTATTCCAAACCACAAGCGGATGGTAAACCTCGCCGTCGTTTAAAACGCTCTCTTTCAGAAGTTCAAATTCTTCGTCGGTAAGCGGCGGAATAACGCTTTCAAATTCTTTATCAATAATTAAATCCGAAATATTCATTGCTTACACATCCTTTACCAACGAAAGACTTATCTCAAGACTGTTGTCGATTGCTCTCATTTCATCCTGCGTCAGCTTCCCGACCTTTTTAATCAGCCGCGTTTTATCCAAAGTTCGTATTTGCTCCAAAAGAACCTGTGAGTTCTTTTCAAGTGCCGCATTATCCAGCGAAACATGAGTCGGCATATTTGCCTTTTTCCGTGTACGGCTTGTAATGGCGGCTACAATTACCGTAGGGCTGAATTTGTTTCCGACATCGTTTTGCAAAATAACGACCGGTCTTTTTCCTCCCTGCTCAGAGCCTTTAACGGGATTCAGATTTGCAAAAAACAGATCGCCTCGATAGATTTTTTCCTGTGTCATATATTTGACCTCCTATGTTTTGTTATGTAGCGGGAACCGATGTTCCCGATGCGCATTGTGTGTTACGAACAGCCGGGTTAGCAGAGGATAAATGCAAGGTAATCGAAAAAGGCATCCTCGATAACCTCATTTAATTTCAGCTTCATACAATATCTGAGAAAGCAATAAACAGCTTCATAATCGTCGCGTACCTTTATTTTTGTTTTTTTCCGCGTAACCGGGTGGGTAAAAGAACATTCCTCGCCCTTGAACCAATTCACAAGGTTGTCGTTTTCGTCAAGAAAGCAATCCGAGGTTGCCGCACATATGTTGTCGGCGATTCTCAAATGGTTGTTTGACAACCGACTGCCGTCCTCATATTTCATTGCCTGTCCGATGTGGAAATATATCGCGTTAATGCAGGTCTTAAAGTCTGACAAGCTCATTTCTTCTTTTGTTTCTCTGCAATACTCAATAATTTCTTTGACACTTCTGCTCATAATTCAATTACTCCTTGTTCTTCCGAATTTGAACACCCATAACCGTTAAGGTTCTTTCCCGCCGGGCATGAGGATTTAGAATATGTATAAAAGGCAATCTCGGAAGCGACCGCTATGTCCCATGCAATCTGCTTTTCGTCCGGATGCCTTTTACATACTCTATTTGTCCTCGACACCCCGAATATGACGGGAAGTCATCAAGCGGCAGACTGCTTATCTGCTCCATGGGAGTTTCACCCTCGCCCCTTCTTTGTGGACCGACCGCGAATTACGGAAGTATCATTGTCCCTTGCGTATGTCATTGCCAACACCGATTGCAATTCGGCTTTTGCCGTATAGGTTTAATCGCTCGTTCCCCCAAAACGGGGTCCCCGAAAAGTCGAATGACTTTTTGGGGAGAGGAGAAGCAGCGAAGCTATCGAGCTTTCGTGTTTACACGGAAGCGATAACTGCGAAGCTTGCTTCGACGAAGTCATGGCGCACCTACGGTCGCGGCTATCTACGCAAGTAATGTGCTTGATGAATGGGTATTCAGTTGTCATTTTTTGAGGTTCCTTTTTATGTCCCCTCACTATTAGGATTAAAAAGGGGCCGAATATAAGGTTTTCGGAAAAAGTTTTTCAAAAGTTTTTTTGAAATTCGTTTTGCACACCGCAAAACGCTGCGAAACAGCCGCCTGCGACACCTTTTCTCTTGCGGCAATTTCCTCCTGCGTATTATTCATAAAAACTATTTCGTACAGCAGCCTTGCCTGTTTCGGTTTCATCTGTTTCAAAACCATTTTCACTTTCTCATCAAGCGGCGGCTCTTTAGCCTTCTGATAATCGTCATACGAGGCAAAGGCTTCACCCTCATAATCCATAGAATCAAGTGATACGGTGTATTTTCTGGCGTATCTGCTTTGGTTGTTTTCGTCTCGCTGTGCCTTTGCCAATGCGTCCGCCACTTCCTTTTCAACCTCCACTTTTTGCTCTATGCCATTGACATCTTTGAAAATCGCATAATATTTCTGTTCAACGCGTATTTCATAATCATTTGAAATTTTCATCTCTGTAATCTCCTTAAAATTGAATTTTTGAAAATGGTTCGGGTTCAAAAATTCGGGAGATTACGGATATCCGGATATGTAGCACTGCCACGGTTTCAAGTCGTTACCTCCGATACGGATTAGTTCCGATCTATAACCGTTTGAAAAATTGAAGGTGGTCCTCAATGACATAAAAAAATCCTTTCCCGGGCAAGCCGAGAAAGGACTCCAATTACCGTACAAGTATTTTAGGG
>UQDO01000028.1 GCA_900539855.1 uncultured Oscillospiraceae bacterium | reverse complement strand
CATATTTGGAAGTTAACTTCTCTTTTTATTGGGTCACATCATTTTAACACATACATGCCGAAAATTTTGTTGGCGCGTCTTTTCCAAGAATTTTTTAACATGAAATATATTGATTTAAAGCGCGGCAGTGCTATAATGTTAATAGCCTCGCGCTTTGTGTAATCGAAAACGAGGCATCGGTTTATGTGCGGCACAGCAGCCCTCAAAGGCGATGCCTTTATTTGCACGATAGAATTTGTGGAGGAATATCTATGAAGATCAGATATTTAAGTATTATATTGGCGTTAGCCGTTATTCTTTCTTTTTCATCCTGCGGCAAACGCCGCGCAAACAACAGCCACGGTTCCCGGAACACGGACACATCCTTATCGGCTGATATTTCTAATGACGTTTCGCAGGCTGATTCAGGCTCAGACAGCACCTCTCACCCGGATTCTGCATCGGAAAATGAAAGCGCATCCGAAAGTCATGAGCCGGCATCTGAAGAACATAACAGCACTCAGACTGAAGTACAGGAATCTGCTCAGTCTACTGCCGTCTGCGAGCACAAAAGCACTGAAATCAGAGGCAAAAAGGATGCCACCGAGTCAGCGGAAGGTTATACCGGCGATACATATTGCAAGGACTGCGGTAAGCTTTTAAGCAAAGGTAAAGCAATAAAAAAACTTGAAAGCAACACCCCTTCATCCTTTGACGTGACAAAATACGAGCAGGAAATGTTCAGGCGGCTGAATGAAATCAGGGCGGAATCTGGTCTTGCTCCGCTTGAATGGAACAGCGAAATATATCAGTACGCCAAAATAAGAGCGGCTGAGTCAAGCGAGTATTACAAGAATGAAGGTGTCGGATTCGGACCGGATCCACATTACCGTTTCTATAACGGCAAATGGAGCGATCCGTTTACCGTGTTTGAGCAATACGGATATCCGAAGGGCTCCTACATGGGCGAAAACTTAGCAATGCTGGTAAGCACAAGATTAAAGGATGACTGCACCGGTCATGTCACGACACTTATGAATAATCTTTATAATTCTAAAGGTCACAGAGAAAATATGCTGAATAAAAGCTTTACAACAGTCGCCATTGCATTTGTGGATTACACAGACGATTTAGGGCGTCACGGATTGGCAGCTGTTCAGCTGTTCTATACACCTCAAGACCAATGATTCGTAATATGCCTGTCTGACTTTATAAATCTTGCGGCTTTGGTCTGACAAAAGCTGCTGCAGCAAAAATAACAAGGTCGCAACTCCCACCGGCAAAGCAGTGCCTTTAGACTGTAAACTACGTAATACCGAAACGGCATCGCTTTGTCGGAAAACCGCTAAAATTCTGCCGTTTTATACGCTTGCAAAAAAAATACAAATAAATGAAAATTTATTGTTGACAAAAAAAGTTTTTATGCTATAATAATTAAGCGCGATGCGCACGATGTGGGCCTTTAGCTCAGTTGGTCAGAGCAACCGGCTCATAACCGGTAGGTCCCGGGTTCGAACCCCTGAAGGCCCACCACATCGATTTTAAAAACGGACGTTAGTTCCGTTTTTTTATATAGGGGTATAGCTCAGATGGTAGAGCAGCGGTCTCCAAAACCGCGTGCCGAGGGTTCGATCCCTTCTGCCCCTGCCAAAAGCAGAGCACCGAAACGGTGCTCTGCTTTTTTGTTTTATTTTTTATCGAAGCCGAGGCACGCGGAGCGTGTCGTGGGGTGCATATCTCCGTTTTTAAGGGTTTGCGGACTGTTTTGTTTTTCGAGTTATTCGGTCAGACTCTTGCTTTGCCGTTTTTTCTCCTGTTTTCACCTGATTTCAGGGCGTTTTTGTGGCAGAAATTGTGGCGGTTTCAGCACTAAAAAGGCTCCCCAAAGCCGAGCAACTTTTTGTGCGTCAACATACGGTTGACGCACTTTTTTAAATTTTTGGAGAAATATCACCTCTAAAAAATCAATACTAAATCCTTTTTTGTGATTTGATTTCATGTACCAATTTTGTCACATTGATTGTGTTATTCTGCTTTTACAGCTAATCAGGAGGAATAACAAATGAAAATTGAAGTTAAGTATTTTCCGCTTGAAAATTGCAGCGGAAACATATGTAAAATCGTTGTGGAGGCCACAGACTATGGCTCTGCGGCGCAGATAGTTCTGAATATGTTTAATATACCGAAGCGGAATATCTATGCAGTAAATACATACTTGGTGGTGACTGAAAATGCTGTCTGAAATGCTTATAATATTGATTTTATGGAAGTAATCAATAGTAAACTATTTTATTATTGCATTTTAATTCCAACTATGTTATACTGCAGTTACAAAATCAGTATGGATTTTTCTGAGTGCCAAGCTCATTTTTCGCCATACATCCGTAAATTCCGGGTGTATGGCGTTTTTTCATAGGAGGTTTTTTATGGCAAACGAAGTACTGGAAACAATCAAGTCACGCAGGAGCATTCGTGCCTACAAGAAGGACGCCGTGCCGCAGGATCTGCTAATGGAAATATGCGAAGCCGGGACTTATGCCCCAACAGGCGGAGGACGGCAATCGCCGACAATTATAGCCGTCACAACCGAAAAATATCGTAATGAGCTTGCCAGACTCAATGCCGAGGTTATGGGAAGGAACACCGATCCATACTACGGCGCTCCCGTAATTATTCTCGTTCTTGCCGAGGGGGATGCCGGCACCTTTGTTGAGGACGGCAGCTGTGTGCTTGAGAATATGATGCTCGCCGCCGCATCGCTCGGACTCGGCTCTGTCTGGGTACACAGAGAACGTGAGATTTTCGACAGCGAAAACGGCAAGGCTCTCCTGCGTGAATGGGGGCTTCCTAAAACACTTCGCGGAGTCGGCAGTATAGCACTCGGCTATCCGGCGTCAGAACCCGGAGAGCCTGCAAAACGAAAGGAAAACTATGTACTGATTGTGTAGACTGACGAGAGAAAGGAAGTACTTAAAAACAATGAGCCGAAAAATTAAAATATCAGGTGAGGTCGCCTATTTTTCCGCAATCATCCTGCTGTCACTTGCGGTCGCAATTCTTTCCGCCGCCGATTTCGGAATTTCAATGATTGTTGCACCGGCTTATCTTTTAAGCCTTAAAACAAGCATTTTGAGCTTTGGTCAAGCCGAATATGTTGTTCAGGCGTGTGTGTTTGCCTTGCTTTGCGTTGTTCTTAAAAAATTCAGAATCTCTTACCTTTTCTCGTTCGGAACATGTCTTATCTACGGATTGGTTCTTGATCTGTGGAGGAAAATTCCGTTTTTCGATCCGTCGGTCACGCCGCCCGGAAGTATGAACCTGCCGCTTCGTATTGCGATGTTTATTATCGGCATGATACTCACATCATTTTCTGTTGCACTGTTCTTCAAGACCTATCTTTTTCCGCAGGTGTACGATTTTTTTGTGAAAGCCGTTTCCTCCAAATACGGCATAAAGCTCTCTGTTTTAAAAACTATAGTTGATCTCTCCTGCCTTACAGCAAGCGTGATCATGACATTTGCATTTTTCGGAGAAATCAGGGGCATCGGCTGGGGCACTCTTGTTATGGCACTTTTAAACGGTACGGTGATCGGATTTTTTTCAAACCTGCTTGACAAAGCATTTGATTTTCAGGCGACGCTTCCGCGCTTTGCCGCACTCTTTGAACTGCAGACAAAAGTTGCTGCTGAACGGAACTGATTTAATCCATAAATGATCCGAAAATACGACAGATCAACATTTTTTAAAAAGCGCTTTCACATGCTCTATATCCACGCTGTCCGGCAATGTGCCGGGCAGCGTATTTTTCATACCGAGCGAGGCATATTTTGAACCGGCTAAATTGTGATAAGGCAGCACCCGGACACCTGTAACATTTTTAAGCCCTGACACAAAGTCGGCTATTTTTTCTGACTCACGGGACGTAAATCCAGGGACATACGGATAGCGTATCTCGGTATTTTTGCCGCAGGCGTCGATATAAAGCAGGTTTTCAAGTATCTGCCGGTTGGAACGTCCCGTACAGTTGATATGCACCGTTTCGTCGATAGCCTTGATATCATACAGAAACGTATCTGTGAACGGCATGACCGCGTCGATCGCCGACCGCGGCACAAAGCCTCTCATTTTCCAGCACATATTTTATCGCCGTCGCCCTTGCCGCCGGGTGCGGCATTGTGCAAAGTATAGGCTGCAATTCCTTTAAGCCGGCGAATATCTCCTCATCATCCTTGCCGGTGCCTTCGTCATAGCCGATGCAGTGATACTCCATTCTGTTCAAAGGATTAAACGGCTCATCCTTGCGGTGATATTTATTCTCGATAAATTTTCTGTCGGTCTTATTTATCAGCACACCCAACCACTCCTTTACCGATACTGTACCACGCAGTCGGGCAAAACGGAATAAACAAAACGCCACACATGACTTATTCGCTACAAATAGTATACTGTTTATGTGGAGGTAAAAGACGATGAAGCTGTTTGAAACCGACTTTTATGTTACCGGACCGACACTGGCTATCCATGTCCCATTCGGCACAGGCGAAACGGTACACAAAAACCGTCCGTCACACGGGTTTGCATTTTTCGCCAGCGGTGTGTATAGCTATACCTTTGAAGATACTAAAACCTTAACCTGCAGGAAAGGTGATCTTATTTACATGCCGCAGGGCAGCAGCTACACAGTGGCTCTGCAAAATCATACAGATGGTGCAGCAAAAAGCGTTTTTGCGATAAATTTTCTTATATCGTCGGATGAGCGGTTCGAACCGTTTAAAATAATCCTTAAAAACCCTGCAAAGATAAGAGCACTGTTTGAAGCGGCGGAAAGGACATGGGTAAATAAGGGACCCGGCTATAAAGACGCGGTTTTTTCAAGCCTGTATCAGATTCTTTCGCTGCTAAAAAAAAGAATATCACAAAAGCTATTACGGCAGCAAATATAAAACGCTCATTTTTCCTGCCATTGACTATATCGGCAATCATTACACTTTTGAAAAAATATCCGTTGAAAAGCTTGCAGCACTTTGCGGTATCAGCGTTTCCTATCTGCGCAGACTCTTTGGCTGCTGCTACGGTGTGTCGCCGGTGGAATACATCACGAGCCTGCGGCTTGCATATGCAAGAGAGCTTCTGTGCTCGGGGGAATTTTCCGTAACCGCGGTAGCCGAGCATGCAGGCTTCAACGATATTTCATACTTCAGCCGGACATTTAAAGCATATTTCGGAATGTCGCCGGCAAATCTGATAAAGAATGAACGGTGAAATCTAAAAAAACACTCAGCGTTATGCTAAGTGCTTTTAATGTACCGAACTTATTACCTGTTATTTTCCAAAGCTCCGTTGACAATTTTATTTTAAAGTAAGAATGATTAGGTAATAAGTAAAAATCCCGTCCACTTTCGTGAACGGGATTTTTGGTGCGCTTGGAGGGACTCGAACCCCCGACCTACTGCTTAGAAGGCAGTTGCTCTATCCAGTTGAGCTACAAACGCTTATCAATCATAAAAAACGCCCTTGAACCGAAGACTGCTGCCTCCGGCCGGGCATTTTGGAGCAGGTGATGGGAATCGAACCCACGTAACCAGCTTGGAAGGCTGGAATTCTACCATTGAACTACACCTGCATCTTTGGGAACGGTGTTTATTTTACCACACTTAAGTTCCTTAGTCAAGCATTATTTTCAAATTATGCAACTTTATTTTTATATATTATCTATTGATTTCCCAATTTATTTGAAATATAATGCAGATACATACTGATTTGGCGGTGAAACACTTTGTCTGCTGCGTTGAATAATGATTTTTTCGGTTCCGGCAAAATAAGCCGCATACTTTTGAAAATAGCTCCGCCTGTTATGCTGGCTCAGCTTATACAGGCATTATATAATGTTGTTGACAGCTTTTTTGTAGGCAGATTTTCCGACGACGCTCTTACTGCAGTCAGCGTTGTATACCCTATACAGATCGTAATAACCGCTTTTTCGGTCGGCACCGGTGTAGGACTCAACACATACATGGCACGCGAATATGCTTTGGGCAAACCTAAAAGAGCAAACGAAGCTGCCGGAGCAGGCACTGTGCTTGCAATACTAAGCTGGGCTGTCTTTGCCGTTCTGTCTGCGGCTGTCATGCGCCCTTATGTAATGACTTCCGCTTCCGAGCCAGAAGCTATCAAGGATGCCGTTACATACGGCAGAATAGTCTGTATAGGAAGCCTCGGCACCTTCCTTGAAAGTACATGGTCAAAGGTGCACCAGTCAAGGGGCAATATGCAGCTGCCGATGATAGCGCAGATAGCCGGTGCGCTGACCAATGTCATTTTTGACCCGCTGCTCATTTTCGGTATGGGACCTATAAAGGCTATGGGCGTCGCAGGTGCCGCATACGCCACCGTACTCGGTCAGTTTGTCTCTGCTCTGATAGTCGGCGTCAGCGGATATTGCAGACCGCCGAAAGCCTTCAAGATGCCGTACTATTTCAAGTACATATATAAATACGGCTACTCGTCAATTGCAATGCAGCTGTTGTACACAGTTTATATAATAGGTCTTAATATAATACTTGCAGGATTTTCCGACTCTGCTGTCACGGTGCTTGCGCTTTATTATAAATCGCAGAATTTTTTCTTTATTCCGCTTATAGGTCTTCAAACCTGCATAGTTCCGCTCATAAGCTACAACTATACGCGCCGGGAATATAACCGGTGCCGCACCGCCATGCGCGACTGCCTTATAATAACCCTGTCATTCATGATAGTTGGATTTATATGCTTTGTGTTCTTCCCCGACGTACTGCTTAAAGTGTTTTCAAAATCGGACGAGGTGTTAAAGATAGGTCACAACGCATTTCCGATAATCGGATGCAGCTTTTTCGGTGCTGCATTTTCCCTTTTCATGCCGACATTTTTTCAGGCTATCGGTGCAGGCTTCAGGAGTCTGCTGCTTTCCCTGACCCGTCAGATATTCGTGCTGCTGCCGGTATTCTGGGCGTTTTCAAAAGTGGGTCTCGACTACACATGGTTCGCCTTCCCGGTGGCTGAATACACAGCCGGCACCTTAGGGGTCATATTGTATTTCCTCGAACTTAAAAAATGGAAAAATAAAACTTATATAAACCCGGCTTTGTTGTCCCGTATCTGATGTTTTGTAAAAGTTGCCTAATTTCGGGCAACTTTTTTATTTGACAAAAACACAAAACGACAAATTTTTTGAAAAACCTGACTTTCGGCGAAATAATCTATTGACAATTGCAGATAGTTGTTATATTATATTCACAGGTTAGCAGGCGCTAACCAAATTTAATGCTTTTTAGTTAGCGGATGCTAATTGATGTGAAAAGGGATGATCGTATGATGCCTTTGGCACTGGCAGATATCGGTGAGGAAAATATAATCAAGAAGATCGGCGGCTCGCCTGAGGTCAAGAAGCATCTTGAAAACCTGGGGTTTGTCGTGGGCGGCACAGTGAGCATAGTAACCTCGCTCGGCGGCAACGTTATAGTCAACGTAAAGGAATCACGCGTTGCTATAAGTGAAGAAATGGCAAGAAAAATCATGGTCTGATTTTTAATGTATATCGAAGGAGGAAGCAAACTTATGAAGACTCTAAGGGATGCAAAGATCGGCGATACCGTCAAGGTCGTCAAGCTGCATGGCGAAGGTGCCATAAAGCGAAGAATCATGGATATGGGTATCACCAGGGGCGTCGAGGTGCATGTACGCAAGGTCGCTCCGCTCGGAGATCCTATCGAGGTTACCGTGCGCGGCTATGAGCTGTCGCTCAGAAAAGCCGATGCCGATATGATCGAGGTCGAATAATTTTTCCAATGCAAATGATTGCCGTCAGCAACATGACGGTTGTTAAGGAGAGGATACACATGGATTTAAGAATTGCTCTGGCAGGCAACCCCAACTGCGGTAAGACAACTCTTTTCAATGCTCTTACCGGTTCAAACCAGTTTGTAGGTAACTGGCCGGGCGTTACGGTCGAGAAGAAGGAAGGCAAGCTCAAAAAGCATGACGGTGTCATAATCACCGACCTTCCCGGTATCTACTCGCTGTCGCCTTACACACTTGAGGAGGTCGTCGCCCGTAATTACCTCGTTGGAACGCGTCCCGACGCCATACTCAACATAATAGACGGTACAAACCTTGAGCGTAACCTTTATCTCACCACACAGCTCACCGAGCTTGGCATACCGGTCGTCATAGCCATCAACATGATGGATATTGTAAAGAAGAACGGTGACAAGATTGATACTGATGAGCTTTCAAAACAGCTCGGATGCAAGATAGTTGAGATATCTGCTCTCAAGGGCACAGGAATAATGGAGGCTGCCGAAGCCGCTATTGACGCTGCAAAGAACGGCAAAACCATTCCGCAGCACACATTTGACGGCGTCGTTGAGCATGCTATTGCTCACATTGAGGAAGCTGCTGTTCACGATATGCCCGAGGAGCAGCAGCGCTGGTATGCAATCAAGATATTTGAGCGCGACTCAAAGGTCCTTGAGCAGCTGCATATCGATGAAGCTACACTTGCTCATATAAATAAGGATATCGAAGCTGCCGAAAAGGAGCTTGACGATGACGCAGAAAGTATTATAACAAATGCGCGTTATGTTTACATATCCTCAATTATCAAGGCATGCTACAAAAAGAAAAACCACGGCAAGCTTTCAACTTCAGATAAGATTGACCGTGTTGTTACGAACCGCTGGCTCGGTCTTCCGATATTCGCAGTCGTAATGTTCCTTGTATACTACATTTCAATGGTTACGATAGGGTCCTTTGCTACCGACTGGGCAAATGACGGACTGTTCGGCGACGGCTGGCATCTCTTCGGTATAGGTTCTTCCGCAACCGCTGACGCTGAAGAAGAATACGGTGACACCGATGCGATAATCGCCGGATTTATAGAGGCAGCTAAGGCTGAGGGCATTGACACATCGGAAGTTGAGGCTGCTATGGACTCTGAGGAGCTCGGAGACAGCTTTAACGCAAAGGTTGTTGCAGACAAACTGGGTGAGCTTGAGAGCAAGGTCACATTTAAGAGCTTCACCTATACTCTTGAAGACGAAGAGACTCTTGAAACTACCGATAAGACCGGTAAGCTTTCGGATCTTGATGCCGCTATCAGTATGTACACAAAGTACGACGGCGGCGTTGATCCTTCAAACTACGGTGTTTGGGTGCCCGGTATTCCGGTACTTGTAGGCGACGGTCTTGACGCTGCAAACGCTCCGGGCTGGCTCAGCGGACTTATAAACGACGGTATAGTCGCCGGTGTCGGTGCTGTTCTCGGATTTGTTCCGCAGATGCTCGTCCTCTTCCTGCTGCTTGCATTCCTTGAGGCTTGCGGCTACATGGCTCGTATCGCATTCGTTCTTGACAGAATATTCCGCAAGTTCGGTCTTTCAGGTAAATCCTTCATACCGATGCTTATCGGTACAGGCTGCGGTGTTCCCGGTATAATGGCTTCAAGAACCATTGAAAACGAACGCGACCGCCGTATGACCATAATGACCACGACCTTCATCCCCTGCGGTGCAAAGGTTCCGTTCATCGCTATGATAGCCGGTGCCATATTCGGCGGATCGGCTTGGGTAGCCACCTCTGCATATTTCATAGGCATGGCTGCTATAATAGTATCAGGCATCATGCTTAAAAAGACAAAAATGTTCTCGGGCGATCCCGCTCCGTTCGTTATGGAGCTGCCGGCATATCACCTCCCGACCGTCGGAAATGTCCTCCGTTCGATGTGGGAGCGCGGCTGGTCCTTCATAAAGAAGGCTGGAACGATAATCCTTCTTTCGACTATACTTGTATGGTTCACAACATACTTCGGCTGGGCTGACAACGGCTCGTTCGGAATGCTCACCGATGAACAGATCGAGTATTCGATACTTGCCAAGATAGGCAATGTACTTGCCTTCATATTCAAGCCGCTCGGCTGGGGCAACTGGAAAGCAGCTGTTGCTTCTATCACCGGTCTTGTTGCTAAAGAAAACATCGTTGGTACACTCGGAATACTCTACGGCGGCGGCGAAGGCACGGTTTATCAGAACATCGCAGCGGCATTCACCGGAGTTACAGCCTATTCGTTCCTTGTATTCAACCTCCTCTGCGCCCCCTGCTTTGCGGCTATCGGCGCCATCAAGAGAGAGATGAACAATGCTAAGTGGACCTGGTTTGCAATAGGCTATCAGTGCGTATTCGCTTATGTGATTGCCCTCATGGTAAACCAGTTCGGTCTCCTCTTCACAGGTGATGTCAATGTTGTCGGACTTATCTTCGCGGTAGCTATCCTTGCCGGCATGATCTACATGCTTGTAAAGCCCTACAAGGAAGCAACTAAACTGACTTCAAAGGCTTAAAAATTTTAAGGAGTGGATCTTATGCTTTCATGGTTATCGGCAAACATAGGTACGATTGTTATTTGTGCAGTACTTATCGCTATAGTTGCCGCAATTATAGCCAAACTTATTAAGGATAAGAAAAACGGCGTCTCGACCTGCGGCAGTAACTGCGCGCATTGTCAGATGCACGGCTCCTGCCACAAAAAGTAACGATCGGGAGACGTTCAGCGCTTGAACGTCTCCTGCTTTTTTAAATCGCTGTTAGCATATGCTAACCAAAAGAATAGAGGTATAAATATGGCGTTGGTCGAATTTCACGGCGTCAGCCGTATTTACAAAAGCGGTGATCATGAGCTGAGAGCTCTTGACAATATAAGCTTTACGCTCGACAAAGGCAAATTCGTAGTTATCTTAGGTCAGAGCGGTGCCGGTAAAAGTACCCTGCTTAATATGCTGGGTGGACTTGACAGTCCGACAAGCGGTAAAATAATAGTTGACGGCAGGGATATATCGGAGCTTTCGGGCGATGAGCTTGCAAAATACCGTGCCGAAAAGGTTGGATTTGTATTTCAGTTTTACAACCTCATTCCTACCCTTACGGTGCATGAAAACGTAGCACTTGTAAAGGATATAGCACCCAATTCCCTTTCAGCCACTAAAATGATAGAGGAAGTAGGTCTTGCCGATCACCTCAAAAACTTTCCTTCCGAGCTTTCGGGCGGCGAGCAGCAGCGTGTATCAATAGCAAGAGCACTGGCTAAAAATCCCGAGATACTTCTTTGCGACGAGCCTACCGGAGCGCTTGACTCCGAGACCGGAGTGCTTGTGCTCAAGCTACTGCTTAAAATGGCGCGCGATTACAACAAGACCATCGTAATAGTTACCCACAATCAGAATATCGCGAAAATGGCTGACGTCATAATGCGTGTCAAAAACGGCAAAATAGTTTCTACCGAAGAACAGGAGCATCCGCTCTTGGCCGATGCGATCGACTGGTAAAGGCGGGATATACATGCTTATTAAAAAGCTATTCAGGACAATGCGCCAATACAAAGCGCAATTTATCTCAATGATAATCATGATAGCCCTCGGCATAGGCATATTTGTCGGTTTCAATATGGAATGGGTCAGCATTGACAAAAACACCTCGGCATATTTTAAGAAAACCGGATTTGCCGATTACCGCATAACAAGTGAAAAAGGCTTTTCTACTGATGAACTTTCGTCAATACTTGATATCGACGGCGTTGAAAATGCCACGAGATACCTCTCGGTCAATGTTGATATTGCCGAAAGAAATGGCAACGCCGTTGCCCTCAGCGTTACCGAAAACGCTGACGTATCAGGTCTAATGCTTATGTCAGGCAGCGAATACAGCAGTTCTGACACGGACGGTTCATGGATATCGGATAAATACGCAGCGGCAAATAATATTTCGGTCGGCGATAAAATAACCTTTATCTATAAAAACATAAATATCGAAACAACGGTCAAGGGGCTTATAAAGTCGTCTGAATACCTTGTCTGCGTGCGTGACTCAAGTCAGCTCATGCCCGACTTTGATACCTTTGGATTTGCATACATCTCCCCTGCACTTTATGAAAAGGCGACCGGCAGTGCTTTTTATCCGCAGATAAATGTAATATCCGGCATGGGCAAAAAGGAATTTACCGAAAAAGCCGACAAAGCACTCGGTAAAACAACAATGATACTTACCAAGGAAGAGGTAGGCTCGTATTCACTTGCCAACGGTGAGGCAGATGAGGGCAAAACCATGGGTTCAATACTCCCGGCCATGTTCTTACTTATAGCCGTGCTTACAATGGTCACCACCATGCACAGACTGACTGCCAAGGAAAAGACACAGATAGGCACACTCAAAGCCCTCGGCTTCAGTGACCGCCGCATACTTTTGCACTACACATCGTATGCCCTCATGATAGGAATAATCGGGTCACTTATAGGTGTTGTGCTGGGCTACGGCGTTGCCTATTACATAATGAATCCGAACGGCATGATGGGCACATATTTTGATATGCCGGAATGGATACTCTATCTCCCATGGTTCTGCACGGTAACTATAGCGGCAATAATAGTGCTGCTGACGCTTATAGGCTACCTTTCGACACACAGCATGCTAAAAGGCACACCGGCTGATGCTTTAAGACCTTACACTCCCAAGAGGATGAAGCCGCTTGCCATTGAAAGGACGGCTGCGTTCCACAGGCTGTCCTTCGGCACAAGATGGAATCTTCGCGATATCATGCGGCACAAATCAAGAACAGCCATGAGCCTTTTAGGCATTATCGGCTGCACGATACTTATAATGGGCTCACTCGGTATGCGTGATACGATGAAGGAATTCCTTAACATGTACTACGACGACGCACTGCGTTATTCATCGCGCATATATTTAGCCGAGGACTCGACCGTATCTGATGCCGACAGAATAGCCGAACGGTATCACGGTGATACCAGTGCATCGATCGGTGTCAAGCTCGGTGATAAGGCTGTGTCACTTGATATCTACGATCTTGAGCATGACATGCTGCACTTCCCTGCCGAAGGCAAGGGAAACGTAACGCTTGATCAAAGCGGCGCATACATATGCATAAGGCTTGCCGATGAGTTTGGACTGAAAGCCGGCGACACTTTCGAGATAAGCCCGTACGGAACCGACGATGTATATAAACTCCATTTAAACGGAGTTATAAGAAGTACATCTGAGTGTATAATAATGAGCAAAGGCTACGCCGAAAAGACCGGCATCACTTATAAGCCGGATTCGGTATATACAAACACCGAAAAAGCTGATATAGCATCTGACAGCGCCATCAAGACAGTACAGTCAAAACAGTCTATCATGGACTCGTTTGATACTTTTTTGCAGATCATGAACTCCATGATAATCGTGCTTGTCGGCGGTGCGCTCATACTCGGAATAGTTGTGCTTTATAATCTCGGCGTAATGAGCTATACGGAGCGGTACCGTGAGATGGCGACACTTAAGGTCGTCGGCTTCAAGGATAAAAAGATTGGCAGCCTGCTTATAAGTCAGAACGTGTGGCTGTCGGTGATAGGAATAATCGCAGGTATCCCCCTGGGACTTCTGACCCTTGATGTTCTGCTCAAAAAACTGGCACCTGAATATGAAATGAGGATGTATGTTGACTTTATTTCATATGTGATCAGCATAATTCTTACGATTGGTATGTCGCTGCTTGTAAGCTTAATGGTCGCAAGAAAGAATAAACATATAGATATGGTCGAAGCGCTCAAAGGCGCTGAATAGCAAAGGATCGATGGTGATTAATATGTTTAAGACGGTTGTAAAAATCGACGGTATGATGTGCGGAATGTGCGAGGCACATATAAATGACGCCATCCGTTCGGCACTGTCGCCCCGAAAGGTCACATCATCACACTCAAAAGGCGAAGCTGTTATCATCACGGAAAACATTCCTGATGAAGAAACCTTGAAAAGCGTTATCAACGCTACCGGGTATACAGCGCTTTCGGTCTCTACGGAGCCATACGAGAAAAAAGGATTATTCGGAATTTTCAAAAGATAACGTCCACCTTCCAAAAGACCTGCCGCAGCTTTTTCGGTCTGCGGCAGGTATATAAAAGGTTGTTGGTTAGCTTGTGCTAACTGCGATATAAAAACAGAATTCAATGAAAGACAATCAGAGGTGACAAAGATGAGTGTAGTTATAATAGGCGGAAACGAATGTATGACAAGACGGTATATAGATCTTTGCGAATCGTACAGCTGCAAGGCAAAGGTATATCCCAAGATGAAAAACGGTATCAAGGACATAGGCTCGCCTGACCTGCTTGTATTTTTTACAAACACAATGTCGCATAAAATGCTGCAATGTGTCAAAAGTAATGTAAACAGCAGCAAAACGCAGATAGCGCACTGCCATTCAAGCTCGGTAACTGCGCTCAAAGGAATACTTGATTTACATGTGAGGTGAATTTATGTCATATGAGCTGATTATAGACCAATGTTCGCCTACAATGGCAGGGCTCAAAACCGGCAGCATGTTCAACTGTCCGGTCGGCGATATGAAGGAATTCACATACATGCTGCGTAATTTCAACAAAACCTGCAGCGGCAAGGGCGTCAGGATACTTCCGCTGAAGATAAGCGGCGGCAATGCCCTTGTTTATATGTACAGACCGTCAAAGCTTAGGAATGATCTCAGCGACAAAAGAGCAGCGTCGCTGCTTAAAAGCAGGAATTACCCCACAGAAAAATGCGAGGGCTGCCTGTTGGAACTCATCAAAAGGCTGCGTTCCGGCGGTGATTTTCCGCACGAGGTCGGTCTGTTCTTAGGCTATCCACCGGAGGATGTACACGGCTTTATAAAATCGCGTGCAAAGCATGCAAAAGCCGTCGGCACATGGAAGGTATACGGCGATTGCAGCACCGCAGCAAAACGGTTTAAGCAGTATGAGAAATGTACAAAGGTCTACCGCGAATGTTTCAAAAACGGCAGCCCATTTGAAAAGCTGATCGTAAGGTCATAAAGGCAAAAAAGATGGATTTTAGTTTATCTGCATAAAGGTAGATAAACTAAAATTTACCCACAAAAATATCGGTAAGGATCTGTCCTTACCGATATTTTTACGGAATCTATATTAATTTCGCTGTTTTTGTGGGCTGTGTTTAATTATTAGGTATCAAAAGCATTTTGTTGCAGACCGTTTCGCTGTCCTCAATTTCATTGGCGGCACATATCTTCTGCGGCGAAGCATAATACTTTTTAGCAATATTCCACACCGTTTCGCCCTCGGCGAAATACAGCGTTACTGCTGTTTCATCGTCTTTGCCTGCCGGTCTACCCTCGACCTCGGAGACTTTGCACAACGCCTTAAGGGTTACTGCGGAAAATACCGTTGCGCTTACATTAAGTTCTACGGCAACATCCACTCCGCCGTCTGAATTCTGCGAATAATTTACTGCCGCAACCGACACCTTAGGACTGCACCTGATCTCTCCCTCACCCTCGACGGTGTACCTGTATTCGTAATCGATTGACCGTTCAATAAGGCACGGAGCCGCATCCTTATCAGAACCCAATATCCATATAGTTATAGTGCCCTTTACAAGAATGTCCCTGCCGTCGCACGACGCATAATCGACAAATGACCTGCACCAGAGATCGCTTATCTCACCTAACGCACCGTCTGAAAAGTCAAGACTTTTTTTGCACACATAGTTTTCGTTTACAGTTTCTTCCATGCGCTCCGCAGCCACGGTAACGGTCTCGGCATCGATCTGGCAGTCACTTGAAAAGGCATCTGTCACAAACGACACCGCTGCATCCTTGAATGATAAAATATCAATGTTTATCTTGCACTCAAAGCCTATATTTCTGACCTCGCCGTCTACCGAGGTCTTGGGATGCAGTTCAAGGCTGACCGCGTTGGCAGCACATTCGCACTTTGACTCCTCGCAAAGTCCGTCACATTCAATTATTTGTGAAAAGCTGCGCTGCTCATTTATAAGTATCGGTCTACCGTTTCCTGCCGGGCAGTAAAGTATGCATATCCTGACATCGCCTTTGACGACCGCCTTATTGCCCACCGTCTTACAGTCGGTCACAACAGCCGACGCGCTGCTTCTTATTATTTTTGCCACAGGCGGTTTATTATTGCCGAGTGATATTTCATCCTCAATAAAAACGCTTTTTGTGACAGGCTCTGACGGCTCGGCATAGTCAAAATCAGTTACCTTTGTATAAAGACCGTCACATCCTGCCGACGACAGCAGTTTTTGATGCTCCAACAGCATTACCGACACGGACATTGTAAACGATCCGTGCACCTCCAATTTTCTCGGTGCGGTGGCTTTTGAATTGATAAGTCCCGGTTTCGGAGTTACCGACACGAAGGCTCCGTCAACAGTGCCTTCTATCTGAAGCGATTTTGTGAACGGGCAGTTATGTGCAAAGCTGTTGACGCTGTTGTCCCCATCGGAATAAACAAGCGTCAGCACCGCCTGTCCGCCTATTTCCACCCTGCCGTCCCTCACCTGTCTTGTCTGAACGTTAATTTCCGCAATGCATTTCAGTATTTTCGATACCTCTGGGTAGTAATCGGGCAGAGAAAAGGCTGCGTCTATACTTTGTTCGCATGTGACATCCGGCAGCTTTTTGAGCGACGGAAACATGATCTCGGTTGTATTTATGTTCATTTTTTCACTCCCTAAATTTCGTTATACTGATATTTATTATTTATCTTCGGCTTATAGAACTAAAAAAACGGGCATAAGCCCGTTTTTCTAAATTTATGTATCAGCTTCCTCGCCCTTTTTGATCTTGAATATAGCTCTGAGCAATCCGCAAAGCAGTTTAGGACTTTTCCACACTACGATCTTCATAAAGTATCCTCCCAAATTAAAATCTGCAGCAAGCAAGACCGAGAAAAACAAGGGCAAGTGTAAGCAGAACCACAACGAAACCTGAGGGGCAGAAATATGATACTATCATACCTACGCCAAAGGATACCGCAAGGGCACCCTTACCGCCTTTGCACCGTCTGTAGCGCATAAACAAACACCGCCTTTGCTTCTCTACGCCATTATACGCAGAAAAAACAAAAGCGGTTACAAACTCATATAAATTCATCAACGACCATTATAAGCAGCGCACCGTTCTTTACCGATATATCGGCATATCCATCGGCACAGTTGCTGACGCCTACCGGAAATCCGGCTGTGATAACGCTGTTTTTAAGCGGATATCCGGCACCTGTAATATCAACACCGGTTGCTTTTTCATAAAGGGAAAAAACCGATAAATAGCGGTTAGAACCTACAAAGATCCGCTTTGAGTCGTTAAGCAGCACAGTAACATAAAATCCGCGGCAGAAAGCGCATGCGTCTGATCCGGGCACATTTTCCCTAAGCCACAGCAGAGTTTCGTACATCGCGAAATTCTGATCGGGGCGTGAGCCGTAACCGCCGAGTATGGCAACCGAACGGTATCCTTTGTCTGCGGCGCATCTTGCGGCAAACAAAAGGTCGGTATCGTCCTTATGAGTGGGCAGATGAATGGTTTCAATGCCGTCAGGCAGATTCCCTTTAAACGAATCAAAGTCCCCCACTATAAGGTCAGGCATTATGTCATATTCAATACAGACGGCATATCCGCTGTCGGCGGCGATAACATAATCGTCCGGTGTTATCACCGATCTTTCGGCAGCATCAAAATCGCCCCCTGCAATTATTACGCAGCGATTTTTCACTTCTGCTTTAACTCCCATTGCTTTATTTGTTTGAGATCATTGTACATTGAAACATAGCTTTCATGTCGCGACGCCGCAATTTCGCCGCGCTTTACAGCCGAGATAACGGAACAGTCAGGCTCCGAAGTATGCGTACATGAAGAAAAGCGGCATTTGCCGAGATGCTCCGAAAATTCCTTAAAGCAGTATTGCAGCTGCTCCTTATCGTTTATAAGGAAGCAGTCCAATTCAAGCGAAGAAAAACCCGGTGTATCGGCAACATACCCGTCTGCGACCTTAAACAGCTCGACCTGCCTTGTGGTATGCCGTCCCCTGCCGAGCTTCTGGCTCACCTCGCCGACCGAAAGAGACAGTTCGGGTATAAGCCTATTTAGCAGGCTCGATTTCCCGACACCGGAATTGCCCGAGAAAGCCGAAACGCAACCGTTCAGTTCATTCTTAATGCCGTCGGTACCTTCTCCTTTTGAAGCCGATACGGCATAGGTGTGATATCCTATTTTTCTGTAAACATCCGGCAGATCACCAAAGGAGCCAAGATCAGCCTTATTGAATAAAATGACCGGTGTGACCGACAGATGCTCGGCAATGGCGGTCATGCGGTCAATAAGCAGCGTGTTTACTGATGGCTTTGCATACGACGACACGATGAACAACTTATCAATATTGGCAAGAGGAGGACGTATAAAGAAATTTTTACGTTCCTTTATTTTTTCCACGGTACCCTTGTCACCATTGGTCGATATTTCGACAATATCGCCTGCAACCGGAGAAATATGTTCTTTTCTGAAAACACCGCGCGGCTTACATTCATATACCCGGTCGCCGGCTTCCACATAGCAGAAGCCGGCGACCGATCTTATTATTATACCTGTCAGGTTCAATTCAGACATACTCATCAATTACTGTCTCTGGCAGCCGGAGCCTTGGACGAGTCATCCTTGCTGGAGTCATCCTTACTGGAGTCGTCATTTTTATCCTCCAGATAGCTCTGATCGATATTATTCTTGGTGAGCTGTGCAGTACCCTTTTCAAGATCAATACTGTAAATAAGTGCGCCTTCCTTGGTTTCTCCCTTGTCATTCATAAATTTGATATTGACAATGGCACTGACTTTGGAATTCTTTGAGGATATATCAAACGACCACGGTGACTCAAGATCGTTGGCGTTGAATTCGGGAGTCTCGCTTACCTTAATGCCGCCGACAAAAACAGACAGCTGCATTTTCTTGTATTCATCCTTGAAATTCTTCGGCAGATCGCTGATAGTCAGCTTGTAATTGTACGAATATTCACCTGTGCTGACAACAAGATCAACCGAGGTACCCTTTGCAATAGTCGTATTTGAATGCGGATCAGGTGACTGATCGATAACTATATTCTTAGGCTTTGTGCTGTCCTCGCGCTTGATCTCACCAACGGTAAGACCGGCTTCCTCGATCTTTTTCTTTGCAGTATCAAGGTCATATCCCTTTGTATCCGGATAAGAAACATACACTATCTCCGGCCCTAAGCTTACATAGACATCTATCTCGGTGCCTGCGGCAACAGTTCCGCCGCTCGGAGGATTGGTGGTTATAACATGACCTGATGCTATTTCTTTATCGGTCTTGTAAATTATATTCCAGTTGATACCCTTTGCCTTGAGTGCCTGCTTGGCAGTGGTGAGGTCAAGGTTGGTAGTCTCCGGTATAGTCGCAAGCTCAGGTCCCGAGCTTATGACAAGCGTTATTGTCTGAGACTTCTTGATCTTTCTTCCGTCCTGCATGCTCTGGCTGAGTATCGTTCCGCGTTCCTCGTTTGATGCCTGATACTCTATTTTGAATTTGTAGTCCGAATACTGTTCGGCAACCTGTTCATAATTCTGACCGGTCAGCTTGGGAACAATAAGGGTTTCTGTTTTGATACCCCAGTTGTACCATATGATCAGTCCGACAACTATAGCGGCAACAATAAACGCTGCGGCAACACCGGCAAGTATCGGTATAACCGGCGACTTTTCATCGTCTCCATCCTCGCTGTCATCTGCTGTGACCGCCTGCTCAGTCGTGCTGTCGGCGGCAGGAGCATTCACGGCGTCAACAAACTTGGTCGGTTCATTATCGACAAAGTAGTTGTATTCGAACACCATATCGGGGCTTCTTCTGAATTCCTCAAGATCGCGCAGCATCTCCGCAGCCGATTTGTACCTTTTATTGATATCCTTCTGCATGGCGTGCATTGTTATCTGCTCAAGACCTACCGGTATGGAATTGTTGATATCCCTCGGCTTTACAGGCTCTTGCTGAAGCTGCATTATAGCGACCGAAACGGCACTTTCAGCCTCAAACGGCAGCCTGCCGGTCAGCATTTCGTAAAGCATAACACCGACAGAGTATATGTCCGCCTTTTCGTCGGTCTGTTCACCGCGCGCCTGCTCCGGGCTGATGTAATGCACGGAACCGATCGCCTTGTCGGTCATGGTCTTGTGCTCGCTTCTTGCAAAGCGAGCAATACCGAAATCGGTGACTTTTATGGTGCCGTCAGGCAAAAGCATGATATTCTGAGGCTTTACATCACGATGCACAATACCCTTGTCGTGTGCGTGCTGCAACGCGCGGAGGACCTGTATTGTAAGATATACCGCATCCTTCCAGCGCAGAGTTCCCTGCTTATTGATGTACTCCTTAAGGGTTATTCCGTCGACATACTCCATGACGATGTACTGTATCAGATCGCCGAAGCTGACATCGTAAACCTTGACAATGTTCGGGTGATTGAGGACAGCAATAGCCTTTGACTCGTTTTTGAAGCGTGTTATAAATTCCTCGTTGGAGGTAAATTCCTCCTTTAAGATTTTAACCGCAACGATCCTGTCTTCAATGCAGTCGTACGCCTTATAGACGACCGCCATACCGCCGACGCCTATAATCTCGCGTATCTCATACCTTCCGTCAAGCCGCTTTCCGACAAATTTATCCATGAATCAACATCCAATCTAAAATAATCTCGGCAAAAATGCCTTATATATTTTCAACAACGACTGCGGTTATATTGTCTCCGCCGCCGTTAGTATTGGCAAGTTCAATGAGGCTCGCCGCCGGATCCGGAACACCTTCATCGGCAAGTATAGCCTTTATCGCATCGGTCTCGGTAAAATTAGTAAGCCCGTCCGTGCAAATAAGGATCTTATCACCCTTCGAAAACTCTGCCACGGTAAAATCAACATTGACCGTTTCGTCAACACCGAGTGCCCTTGTTATAACGTTTTTCCTCGGGTGAAACCTGGCTTCCTCCTGCGACAGTTTACCGCTTTCTATCATCGACTGAACTATCGAATGATCGCGCGTGACCTGTGACAGCTCGCCATTCCTCAGTATATACGCCCTGCTGTCTCCGGCATGCGAAAAGAAGGCTGCGACCGGCGTTATGAGTGCCGCTACAATGGTAGTGCCCATCCCGGCAAGCTCACTGCTTTCGCGCGATTTGTCAAACACCCTCACATTTGCGGCGTTTACAGATGTTTCAAGCAGGTTCTTCACCGAATTTTCGCTCATATTGCTGCGGTAGCCCGATTTAAGCGATGCGGAAAAATAATCTACCGCCATACGGCTCGCTACGTTTCCGCCGTTTGCACCGCCCATACCGTCGCAAACAACCGCCCAGACAGTACCGTCGTCAAACATGCCGTTGGCATATGCATCCTGGTTGTTGCTTCTGAGCAATCCTTTATCTGTATTGCAAAACACCTTCATTTTCCGCACCTCCTTTTTTGTTCAGTTCTGTTCTATTTCCCTGCCTCTGAGCTGCCCACACGACGCGTCTATATCCGCACCGAGCGTCCTTCTTATCGTAGTATTGACACCAAGGCTGCAAAGTAACTTACAAAAGTGCTCCAGCCTTTGTCTGTCCGGCTTTTTATAGGAATTTTCCTTTACGGGATTAGCCGGTATCAGATTCACATGGCACAGCATGCCGCGCATAAGCACCGCCAGCTGTTTTGCACATCTGTCGCTGTCGTTGACACCCTCTATCAAAGCGTATTCAAACGATATCCTGCGACCGGTGACCGCAATATAATCCCTGCATGCCTTCATAAGGCTCTCAATGCCGAAACTGCGGTTTACCTTCATAATGGAGCTTCTGAGTTCGTCGTTCGGCGCATGCAGCGAGACGGACAGCGTTATCGGAAATTTATACTCCATAAGCTTATAAATGCCCGGCACCAATCCCGACGTTGACAGCGAGATGTGCCGCATACCGATGTTCAGTCCCCTCTCGTCCGAAACGAGCTGCAAAAACCTTACAACATTATCAAAGTTATCAAGCGGTTCGCCCATTCCCATAAGCACGACGTTTGACACCCTGATACCCTTATCGCGTTCAGCCGACGTTATCTGCGCCAGCATTTCGGAAGCGGTAAGGTTTCTTGTAAGTCCGTAAAGACCGGTAGCGCAGAAGCTGCACCCCATACGGCAGCCGACCTGCGTCGAAATGCAGAGGGAGTAACCGTGGTTGTACTTCATGAGTACCGATTCAACTAATTCCCCATCATGCATTTCATAAAGATATTTTACAGTATCATCTATGACAGATTCAAGTCTTTTTTTGATATTTGCGGTTACAATATAGTAACCTTCTGCCAGTTTGGCTCTCAAAACCGCCGGAATGTTGGTCATTTCATCCCAATGTGTCACTCCCGACTGGAGCCATGAAAATATTTGACCGGTTCTGAACGACGGCTGTCCGAGCGTTGAAACGACCGCCGACAGCTCGTCAAAGCTCATTGATCTAATATCAATCTTATTCACTTTAGTCCCTTTCCATGATACAAAAATAGAAACCGTCCGAACCGTCGGTCTGCGGCATAAGAAGCTTTTCGGTGATGACCTTAAATCTGCCGCCTTTTAAAAACTCTGATACTACCTGCCTGTTTTCCCTGTCGAAGACCGTGCAGGTCGAATACATTATCCTGCCGCCCTTTTTAAGATATCCGGCTGAGGTTTCAAGTATTTTCAGCTGGAGCTTCGGCAGATCGTCATATTCCGAAATATTTCTGTATTTTATCTCGGGCTTACGTCTTATAACTCCAAGCCCGGAGCACGGTACGTCACAGATCACCCTGTCGAACTGCGGCAAAGACGGGTCAAACACAGCCGCATCCGCCACTCTTGTCTTTATGCAGTCAAGGCAGAGCCGTTTTGCGCCGGAAGCTATAAGCCCCACGCGTTTTTCATATATATCGCAAGATACGACCGACCCATGAGCCGACAGATACTGTGCCGCCGAAAAGCTTTTGCCGCCAGGCGCCGCGCAAACGTCGAGAATATCCATACCGTCCGTTATCCCGAGAGCGGATACAGCTAACTGCGACGCTTTATCCTGAACGAAAAAGCACCCTTTTTCGAACTGTTCCGACGACAGCAATTCGCCGGCATTATCCGCATAAAATGCGCCGTAAGGCTTACATGGTGTGATCTCAATACCGCTGTTTTTAAGGTCGGACAGCAGAGTGCCCATATCAGTAACGGCATTATTCACCCTGAAATATGTTTTGGGACTTTTAAGCGATTCGGCAAGGAAAGCATCAGCTGTCGCCTTGCCGTGATCCTTTACAAGGCAGTCATATACCTCTCCCGGGCACGAATATCTGACTGCCGGATCGTCGGAAGAATCAATAAATTGCAGAAGCTCATCCTTTTCAGCAGCTACCTTACGCAGCACTGCGTTCGCAAAGCCGACCGCAAAGCGCTGTTTGCTGTTCCTTATCAGCAGCACAGATTCATTTACCGCTGCAAACATAGGTACCTTGTCCATAAAAAGCAGCTGATATATACCGGTTCTCAGCACCGAAAGCACAAACGGATGTATCTTTTTAAAGCTGCCGTTTATATATTTGCTGATGACGGCATCAAGAGTCAGCTTACGCTGCAATACGCCATAGACAAGCATAGTGGTAAATGCCGCGTCCTGCCTCGAAAGCTCACCGGTAGAAATGGCATATCCGGAAGCAAGATTTGAATAGCTGCCGCTTCTCTCCACGTCACAAAGCGCCGTTACGGCAGCTTTTCTTGCGTTGTTCATAAGAGCTTACCCACTTCGACCTGGTGACCGTTGAGCAGCGCCTTCGCGGTCATAGCACCCCTGCCCTCCGGTCTTACTTCGGTTATCACAAGCGAAGTGCCGTCTGCACAGGCAACTGTAATGTTATCCTTTGATGCTGTCACCGTGCCGGGCGCACTTTTTGTTTTTTCGCCTGTATGAGCGGAAAGTATTTTGACACGCTGACCGTCAAGCATAAAATACGCGGACGGCCACGGGGTGAATGCCCTTATCTGACAGTCGGTCTCATGAGCGGTCCTTTTAAAATCGACCAGTCCCATTTCCTTTTTTATTATCGGCGCATATGTCACACCGCTGTCAGGCTGTTTTACGGGCTTTAATGAGCCGCTTTCAAGTCCGCGGACGGTTTCTGTAAGCAATCCGGCGCCGATCACGGCAAGCCGGTCGTGCAGCGTCTCAAAGGTGTCGTCCGGCATTATGGCGGTGCGCTCGGTCAGCAGCATATCGCCGGTATCCATCCCCTCGTCCATAAGCATTGTCGTGACGCCAGTCTCGGTGTCACCGGAATATATAGCCCACTGTATGGGCGAAGCGCCCCTGTGCCTCGGAAGCAATGAAGCGTGCGCGTTCACGCAGCCGTACCGTGGGATGGAAAGTATTTCGGGCGGCAGTATCTTGCCATATGCCACGACGATTATTATATCGGGCGCAAGCTCCCTTATAATACTTATGACCTCCGGCTTTCTTACCGACTGCGGCTGATAGACATTTAAGCCTCTTTCCCTCGCAAACTGCTTTACGGGCGGCGGAGTAAGCACCATTTTCCTGCCCTGCGGTTTATCCGGTTGGGTAAAAACGCCTACAATATCATACTTTGCATCACACAGCTCTTTCAAAGCCGTAACGGCAAAGTCCGGCGTACCCATAAACAGTACCCTCATGCTGTCGCCCTCCTTTAAATTCAGTCTTTCCTTATTACCTTATCCTTAAAAAGTATTCCGTTTAAGTGATCTATCTCGTGGCAGAAGGCTCTGGCTTTTAGTCCCTCGCCGTCTATCGTGAAAGTGTTGCCGTTTCTGTCCTGCGCCTTGACCGTGACCTTCATGGGTCTTCTTGTCACGCCGTAATCACCGGGGCATGAAAGGCAGCCCTCGGTCTCCTCCTGCTCGCCTTCCTCGCAGGTCACAACAGGGTTTACAAGTTCTATCAGTCCGTCGCCAACATCGACAACGCAAAGTCTTCTGAGTATTCCGACCTGGGGTGCGGCAAGACCGCAGCCGTCGGCTTCATACATGGTTTCAGCCATGTCGTCAAGAAGCTGACACAGCTTTTCGTCAAAATTGATGACGCTTCTTGATATCTTTCTCAGTGTGGGGTCTCCCTCTTTTACAATGTTTCTGAGTGCCATTTTGTTTTCTCCTTGAAAATTTCAAATCATATTATACTGTCCGGATTGACGTTTATATAGGCGCTGATCCTTTTGGAAAAGCCCGATGCCAGGAATTTTGAGTATACATCCGCGAGCATTTTCCTTGACAGTACTGAGTTTTTATATTTTATTATCAGCTTATATCTGTACTGGGAATTTACCTTTGGCACGGCGGCAGCGGTCGGACCTAAGGTGATTATTTTTATATCCTTATAATCATCCGTCACCGCAAATTTCAGAAGGTTCAAGAATTCCTTCGCGGCGTCCTCGGTCGTCCTTCTGTCCTCGCCGCTGAAACACGCTGCGGCAATATCGCAGTACGGCGGATATATCATAAGCCGCCTTGTCAGTATTTCAGATTCGTAAAACGAGACATAATCCTGCTGTGCCGCAAGCTTTATCAGATTACTGTCCGGCTCAGCCGTCTGTATAACGGCGACACCGGGACTGTCGCCCCTTCCGGAGCGTCCTACCACCTGCGTCAGCAGAGAAAATGTACGCTCATAGCTTCTGAAATCGCTGCTGTGCAGCGATGAATCGGCATTTAAAACACCCACGACGGTAACATGCGGAAAATCCAGCCCCTTTGCCACCATCTGCGTTCCGAGCAGGATATCAAATTTCTTTTCGGCAAATGCCGAAAGATTTTTTTCGTAATCGTTCCTTGTCATGGTGCTGTCGGCATCCATCCTCAGCACCCTTGCACCTTTGAAAAGAGCGTTCAGCTCGGCTTCCGCCTTCTGAGTTCCTATTCCTGTATACTTCATATTTTTGCAGCCACAGACCGGGCATGTCTCGGTAAACGGGACAGACCTTCCGCAGTAATGACACATAAGCCGGTTGTTTGCGGAATGGTATGTCATGGATATCGAGCAGCTGTCGCATGTCATGACATGTCCGCACGACGGGCACGAAACATATGTGTTGTAGCCCCTGCGGTTCAGCAGGAGTATAGCCTGATTGCCGCTGTCAAGCGCTTCTGTAACACGTTCGTAAAGCGCGGTGCCTACTATCCCACCGGCAAGAATCGCCGGATCCCTTCTTGTATCGGCTATCTCGACCTCGGGAAGCGAAGCGCTGCCGTACCTTTTTGTAAGTCTTAAAAGCAGATATTTGCCTGCAAGCGCTCTGCTGTAGCTTTCAAATGATGGAGTTGCCGACGAAAGCAGCAGCAGTCCTCCGCTTTCCGCCACGCGGTATCTTGCAATATCACGGGCATGAAAATGCGGCGACATTTCCGATTTATAGGTATGCTCATGCTCCTCATCCATTATTATGAGCCCGACATCCGAAAAAGGTGCAAAAACGGCTGAACGAGTGCCTACGGCAACTATAGCCTCACCGCGCTTTATGCGTTTCCATTCGTCAAGCCGCTGTCCCTGTGACATGGCGCTGTGAAATACAGCCACCTTGCCGCCGAAACGCCGGTGGAATACCGCAAGCGTCTGCGGTGTGAGCGCGATTTCCGGCACCATAACTATAACGCCCCTGCCGCTGTCAGCGACCGTTTCGCACAGCTTTAAAAACACCTGTGTCTTACCCGAACCGGTTATTCCGAAAAGCAGCGCAGTCCTGCCGACAGGGTCATTATAGGCGTCAAGCAGCCGATCGTACGCGGCGTTTTGTTCCTTGGTCAGCACTATTATCTTGCGTTCCTTTGAATCGACGCCGGAGTACGGATTGCGGTAGTATTCCTGCTCAAAGACCTCTGCTAGTCCCTTTTTGACAAGTGATGAAGCTACCGCTGAGGTAAGTCCGGTAAAATAGCACAGCTCCTTTAAAGAGCAGCATCCTACCTCCGACAGCACAGACACAGCCTGCTTCTGCTTTGGCGTCAATTTAGGCTGCACTTGTGACACTGCTTCGGTGACCCGTATCATTTTCTGACTTGCGTCGCCGATGCCTCTTACAGCCTCGCCCGATCTTATGACAGCACCTTTTTGCACAAGCTTTTCAATCACATCGCTTTGCGATGTGAGCGACAAAGCCGAAAGCACGGTCTCCTTTGACAAAGGGGCACCTACCGACCGCATATAGTCAACGACCTGTTTTTGCGTGGCGTCAAGCTTAGGATACAGAGCCTCCACCGACTCGCTCAGCGAAAACGACAGCTTAACCTTAAAATTGATACCCGGCGGCAGCAGCACCCTTATGGCGCTGTACCATGTGCAAAATGTATGTTCCCTTATATAAGCGGCAAGAGCCAGCATTTTATCGGTCAGCACCGGTTCCGTGTCAAGGACATCAATTATATATTTCATCCTCGGCGACACTGTGCCTTCGCGCAGCTTTACTATCATACCGGTCTTTTTCGAGTTGCCTGCACCGAACGGCACAAGCGCACGCGACCCCGTCAGCGCTTTGCCGACGAGGTGAGCAGGCACAATATAATCAAACAGCCTGTCTATTGTAATAACAGACTGATCGACCGCAACACTGGCGATAATGGTCCTTTCCGCTTCGGGCTGCATGATACTTAAGCCTTGGGATCGTCCTTGTCGTCAACATCGGCGGCAAGCTCATTCATTGCCAATGTGACCGGCTTTTCGGTTATGATCTGACCCTCGTCAGATGCCTCTTTTGCGATCTCACGCGCCTTTTTGGCAACATCAAGCACCAGCTTGTAACGGCTGTCTGAATGTCTGATAAGTTTTCCGATAGCAGGATTTAACATGATATACTCCGTTTCTGCCGCAGCAAAGCGGCGTTAAAGTTAAAAATTCGGTATGCACCGCGATGTACGCAGGCGTTCCGATCTTATTATACCGTAAATATCGTTGACGGCATCTGACAGGACATCGTTCGTAACGATGTAATCGTATTCAGCCGCACGTCCTATCTCCGCAACCGCCTGATCAAGCCTCGCCTTTACGACTTCCTCCGACTCGGTCCCTCTGCCCTCAAGACGCTTTTTGAGCACCTCGAACGACGGCGGCATTATAAATATGCTGAAACAGTCGCTGCACTTTTTCCTTACGTTTGCAGCGCCGTTTACATCAACCTCAAGCACGATCTCACCGCCTCTTTCGATGCAGCTTTCGACCGGCTGACGCGGCGTACCGTAAAAGTTTCCGCAATACTCATTATATTCAAGCAGCATGTCGTTATCAATCATGCTTTTAAACTGTTCGCGTGAAATGAAATTGTATTTCTGCCCGTTCACCTCGCCGGGGCGCATCGAGCGCGATACCGACGAAATTGAAAACTCAAGCTCCGGCATTTTTTTGAAAAGCTCGGTCAGCACCGTATCCTTCCCCGAACCTGACGGACCTGATATTATGATAAGCGTGCCTTTATTCATCGTCGTACACCTCATTTTCCGCCGCATCATCGTCATTAAGACGGGCGGCTACGGTCTCAGACTGGAGATATGTCAGCACTATAAGATCACTGTCGGTTATTATGACCGCCCTTGTTCTTCTGCCGTGCGTGGCATCTATAAGTGTCCCTTTTTCCTTGGCGTTCTGGATTATTCGTTTTATAGGCGCGGATTCCGGACTTACGATGGCAACAAGACGGGATGCCGATATCATATTTCCGAAGCCGATATTTATAAGTTTCAAGAAGTAAAACCCCTTCACACAAGAATTGATACCTGTTATTCTATGTTCTGTATCTGTTCCCTTATTTTTTCGATCTCGGATTTCATATCAACGACCACATGCGATATATCGATATCCTGACATTTAGAGCCTATCGTGTTGGTCTCGCGGTTCATCTCCTGCACGATAAAATCAAGCTTTTTACCTATAGGTCCTGCCGCTTTGAACATTTCATTCAGATGGGCGATATGACTGCGGAGCCTTACCGTTTCCTCATCGACCGCTATTTTATCGGCAAATAACGCAGTTTCGGTAAGCACCCTCTGCTCATCTACCGATGCCGACTGCAGCAGCTCCTTTATGCGGTTTTCAAGCCTTTCACGGTACAAAACCACCGTTTCGGGCGAACGCTTTTCGACAATCTCAACAAACTGCAGTATGTTTTCGGATTTTGAGATAACGTCCGCGGCAAGCCGCGCACCCTCGGTCTCTCTCGCCGCTATAAACGCGTCAACAGCGTCACTTGCGGCGGAAAGAATAATATTTCCGGTCGCTTCCTCGTCAAGTTGTCCCGATGTCACGGTAAGAACGCCGCTTACAGCCGCAACGGCAGTAGCCGAAACGTCGTCTGACACATTATACTTTTCGGCGATCGACCGCATTGCATTTACAACGCTTTCGGCAAGAGCCTCGTTGACCGTTACGGTCTCGGTCGATACAGCACCGCGTTCAAACGAAACGAAAACATCTACCTTTCCGCGTGCGATGCGGCTTTGCAGGTAAGATTTGAGCTTGTCCTCAAAGAAGGAAAACTGCCTCGGCGCCTTAATCGAACATTCAAAAAACCTGTGGTTGACCGATTTCAGTTCAACCGTTACTGTCATATTACCGTCAGAGGCTGTGCCCCTGCCGTATCCGGTCATGCTTCTTACCATAAACGATCTCCAAAACTATAAATTTCTATACTGTATTATTGTATCAAAGAACGCGTTAAAAGTCAATAAATTTGGCAAAAAACAGGTATGATACATTGTATGTGTTAAAATGATGTGACCCAATAAAAAGAGAAGTTAACTTCCAAATA